>CAYQQX010000012.1:0-53693 GCA_964419495.1 uncultured Anaerolineales bacterium | reverse complement strand
GATTTTTGTAGCTATTTTGAATTCTAGCTACCTGACAGTTTAGGTTTTGTACACGGACGGACACGGAAAAGCACGGAAAATATAGAAAAATCAGTAAAAAATCCGTGAAAATCAGTGTGAATCCGTGTACAAAAACGATTTTCTGTCAAAGTGTCAGGTAAGTAGATTAAATATGAGAAAAGGAAAATATCATGAAAACTATATTGAAAAGCGAGAAGCAAGAAGTAACCATCAGTTTCGATGCTCCCTTTGTGATCATTGGGGAGAAGATCAACCCCACCGGACGGAAAATATTGGCCGGAAAGATTAAAGAAGGTGATTATGAATATGTCCGGGGTCTGGCGGTCAAGCAGGTTGAGGCTGGCGCCGATATTTTGGATGTCAATGTTGGTGTCCCTGGATTAGATGAAGTCGCCGTGCTGCCCGAAGTGGCCAAAATTGTCTCGGAAACCGTTGACGTTCCTCTTTGCCTGGACTCGGCTAATCATGAGGCTTTGGCAGCCGCTCTGGCTGTTCTTCCGGGAAAACCACTGGTGAACTCCGCCAATGGGGAAGAGAAATCCTTGGAAGCTGTCTTGCCGGTAGTCAAGGAGTATGGCGCCTCTGTGATCGGCTTGACCATGGACGATGAGGGTATCTCTGAAGATGCTGAAACTCGCCTCGCCATTGCAGAGAAAATCATCGAACGGGCCGCTAAACTGGGGGTTGGAGTCGAAAACATCGTCATCGACCCATTGGTCTTGACCGTTGGCGCGGACAGCAATGCTGCAGCTGTGACGCTGCAAACAGTTCAGTTGCTAAAGAAGGAATTATGTGTCAATATCAACCTGGGTGCCAGCAATGTTTCCTTCGGCCTGCCGGACAGCCACACAGTCAATCAGGCTTTCCTGTCGTTAGCCATGGGTGAGGGGGCGACCTGCGCCATCACCGATCCTATCAAGCTGGCCAGCACCATCCGGGCTATGGATCTCTTAATTGGGCGTGATACGTACGGCACGCGTTACATTAGCTACTGGCGCGATCATAAGCCCAAGGATGATGCTTAGATAATTTTCGTTTACAATCATATGATTTAGGAGGTTGATTATGGCGACTGTAGGACAATTGATAGAGCAAAAAGACAACCGTGAGAACTATATATTGGCAGGTACAGCAACGGTACTTCGAGCACTCGAAGTTATGGCTGAAGCCAACATCGGTTCCGTGATGGTGGTTGAAAATGAAAGGGTCATTGGTATATTTACCGAAAGGGATTACTCACGCAAATGCGAGTTAAAGAGTTTATCTGCAGCTGATACCCTCGTGCGTGAAGTCATGACCCGGAAAATGATAACAGTGAATCTGGACACATCAATGGATCAATGTATGGCGTTGATGAATCAGTACCACGTTCGTCATCTCCCTGTGATTGATGATGATACATTTGTTGGCATGGTTTCGATCCGAGATGTATCTGATACGATGTTGTCCGATCGTGAGAGCACGATCAAAGGATTTGAAAACTATATTCTTGGCTCAGATTTCGCTACATAAACATTTCTTTTACGAATTGCATCTCTCCTCCGAGATGTATCGAATAATGATGGGCTTATCTATACTTTGTAGATCGTACATCGTATTTAAGTGATCTCAATTTTATAAGAGTGTTTGTTGATACTCTTCAACCAGGTGTTGTCTTGGAGTTTCGAAAATTTCTCTAAATGCAGAACAGCACCTAACGATGCCGTTCTGTCGTAAGCAAAGCGAAGCTTTGCGGCCGAACCTGCAACCGATTGATTAAGAGCCGATCTATTGGCCGTAATACCCTTCTATACTGTGCTGTTTTGTCTCAATTGTGCTGTATGTGGGGTCTAAACTGTGCATATTTTGGCATTTGTCTATTCTGTATTAGGAAAATTGCACCAAATTTGCACCGGATTAGGAATGGCGACTCTGATAACCATCAATAATATTTCAAACAGAGAATCAAGGATTCTAGTCTGCCAGAGTTCGCTGGCATATTATTCTGTGGATGAAGTCCGGTAGAGATTTTAATTCCTCTTGGTAGAAAAAGATGGTAACTGGTAAGTTGTAACAAGTCTTGATGGCTAGATAATACAGCAGAATCCTCAATTCTGTATGCCTAGATGAATACAGCAGGAGAAACGTTGAAGCGTTTTGATAACAAGCGAATTTGCCGAGTATTGAGCTCGCGCTTCCCATTTAAGATTTCAGATACAACACCCTGTGAACCAATTTCGGAGAGATCAGATTGAACTAACTCATGCTCATCCATTAAAAAACGCAGTGCATCCGCTCCGGTGCTTTCTGGTATAGGTTCGTGTTGATCTTCGTAGACATGAATTAGACTGCCCAAAGTGTCTAGTAGATCGTATAGGGGGTGACTTTCATCTGTACCAACCTCATCAATCAAGGTATTGAGACGAGTCACAGCCTGATCATATTCTATTTCGCTACGAATAGATAGGATAGGCCGGATTGCAAGCCAATGTTTTTGTGTTTCTTGAGTAAATAGTGTCATCGTTTCCAGGCTCCTCGGTCATACTCAGAATGTGTGAGCACATGACGAACGTAGACCTTACCGCGGTTAAAATGGATGGATGCAATCAAGCGATATTTATTGCCGCCGATATTGAAGACAACCAAATTGCCGACCTTATCAGCTGAGGGGAAGGTAGTGCGAAGTTCGTTAAAGTTGTTGAATTCAGTTCTGCTGACAACTTTATACCACCTGGAAAGCGAATTTTGACTGTTGGGATGCTTCTCCCAAAACTGGCGTAGAGCTTTCCTAGAGATGATATGCACGCAGATATTATATCTCATAATGAGATACGGCGCAACGTCTGAAGCAGATTTAACATTTCTAGATGAAGTATCTGATAGTGTTCACCTTTGTCGTAACGCTTATTAGCAAAGTTTTTCTGTTGAAGATAGCTTCAACCAATTGAGTCTTGTTAATACGGTTGAAGGTATCTATGGAGTATATTGTCTCACCTATCTCATGTTTCTCATTTGTATAACCGGAATGCATTTACAGAGAGCAATTGCACCAAAAATGCACCAAATTGCACCAAGAAAAAAATTACCCGCCAAAACGGCGGGTAAATGATCTCAACAGGTTGTCAAGGAAAAACTTAAGTGCAACCCTTTGGTTTACCTGTGAGTTTTGCGCAGCAAAACTCTTAAACATAAAAACCGGCTCAAGCCGGTTTTTATGTCATGACCCCGGAAGGACTCGAACCTTCAACCAATTGATTAAGAGTTGATCTATCGGCTGTCACATGCGTATCTACAGTGCTGTTTTGTCTCATTTGTACTGTATGTGGGGTCTAAACTGTGCATATTTTGTCAATTACCTATTCTGTATCAGGAAAATTGCACCAGAATTGCACCGCATTTAGTTAGGAAGGGCGACTCAATATCTTTGTCTATTTAAGCAATTATCTGAAGTAGGATACAATAAAGGTATGCTCTCTGATACTCACCCACAAATCGAGGCAATGCGGTTAGAGTTATTGCGTGAAGCTCCACCTTGGCGGAAAGCGCATATGTTGGGCCAAATGTATCAAACAGCAAAGCAACTTACTATGGTTGGATTGCGATCTCGGTATCCCGATGCTTCTGAAGCAGAATTACGCTTTCGCTTAGCTGTATTGTTGTTAGGAATTGAAATTGCCGAGATCGTCTATGGTCTAGAGAATGAAATAGAGGGATTTGATGTTGACTGAACCTATTCTGGTCACTTTACTGGTTGTGGAAACTTTAGAGCAATTGAATCTAACCTATATTATTGCTGGTTCCCTGGCTACAGCGGTCCATGGTGTTGCGCGAGCGACTATGGATGTGGCCTTGCTTGTTGATATTCAGGTTGAGCAAGCAGAAATATTGGCACAAAAACTTGGGGATGATTTTTTTGTGGATGTTGAAATGATGAAGAATGCTATCGAGCAGGACATGAGTTTCAATTTGATTCATAAAGAAACCATGTTTAAGGTAGATATTTTTCCCGGAGCAGATCTACCTTTTGACCAATCACAATTGGAGCGTCGTGTTTCCCTCCCACTGGCCGTGGATCCTGAGCGTAGGGCCTACATTGCCAGTCCTGAGGACAATATCCTTGCCAAGCTTGATTGGTACCGAAAGGGTGGAGAAGTATCCGATCGCCAATGGCAAGATGTGACCAATGTTATCAAAATTCAAGGTGATCGGCTTGATCGAGATTATTTACATCAATGGGCTGTACATTTGGGGGTAGAAGATTTGCTAGTCAAAGCACTTTCAGCAGAGTGATCTCATTTTACCTTTAGAAGCAGAATTGTGATTCCAACGGAACCCGATGCTCAGTCATGAAGGTAGCGACAACCGCGAGGCGGTTGATTTCGAGAACTAGGCGGTTCTCTATTTACCCTCCAAACTAAAAAAACAGAACGGTGAATCCGTTCTGTCGTAAGCAAGGCGCAGCCTTGCGACATTAGCTGATCCATCAATTGTAACATTCTTACAAACAGTGCTGTTATGTCTCATTAGTGCTGTATATAGGGTCTAACCTGTGCCAGCATCCCACATTAGTGAATATGGGTATTGACGAAACCGGGAGAGAGAACACTGTGCGGGGCTTCAACACGATTTTGGGATGTAGTCAGATATTGGAATTTCTTATTGTCCAAGAAGCTTTTGCGCTAACTTAACTGCCTGACTGGCATCAGGAGCAAAGCCATCTGCGTCAATTTTATCTGCATACTCATGTGTAACTGGAGCGCCCCCAACGATCACTTTGATCTTATCACGTAGTCCTGCTTCTTCAAGAGCTTGAATTGCTGAAGCCATATTCGGCATCGTGGTCGTCAAGAGCGCAGACAAACCGACAATATCGGCTTCATGCTGTACCACAGCATCCACGAAGGCTTGGGGGGCAACATCAGTTTTAAGATCAATAATTTCATAACCGGCGCCTTCGAGCATCATACTTACTAGATTTTTACCAATGTCGTGTAGATCCCCTTGAACGGTACCCATCACTACCTTTCCGGCTGGTTCGACATCGGCTTCAAGCAGAATTGGGCGAAGAATTTCCAAACCGCTTTGCATGGCACGAGCCGAAACCAACATCTCAGGCACAAAATACTCGCCATCTTCAAATAATTTGCCCACTTCTTGCATAGCTGAAATCATGCCATCATTTAAGATTACTTCTGGGGCAAGCCCTTTTTCCAATGCGTCTTTCACATGAGAAACAGTATCGGCTTTGTTGCCGTCTAAGATACTTTCAAATAACAAGTCGATTGTTGCTTTCATACCAATATCTCCTAATTTATTCTATCGTTCAGATTCCCGAGAAACTAGAATGTAGTTTCTTCGTTAGCTATTTATTCTTTTAGGGTTTCCCACATTTTACATTTCCAAAACAGCGCTGCAAACACCTGGCAGTTTTAGCAAATAACCATCTTTCTCTTGAGTCAAAAAATGAGATTCGCCATGAAGCGTTGTGGGTGTTGCTCCAACCAGCTCATCCAGACAGATTTCTGCTGGTTGCTGGTTTGGATTGATGGCAACGATGATCGTTTTCTTTTGGCAGGTGCGTTTATAGACCAGCGGGTATTGACCTGGCTCTGCATAAATAACTTCGAAGTTGCCGCTGGCTCCCAAGGCTGGGTGTGAGCGGCGCAATTTAGTTAAATATCGGACATGGTTTAGCAGCGAGTCTTCATCTGCATCCTGAGCAGCCACAGTAGAACGCGCGGGATCGGCCTCAATGGGCAAGTACAGTTGATCTTGGTTTGCGGTTGAAAACCCAGCATTATTTGAATGGTCCCATTGCATGGGGGTGCGTGCACCAGTACGTCCATACCCCCCTTCTTTCGATGGCAGCCCAGCAACGCCACGCATACCGATTTCATCCCCATAGTAGATGAAGGGGACGCCGGGCATTGTCAGCAAGAAGGTAAATATGACTTTGAGATCATCGACATTCCGATCTGTTGCTAAACGCGGAAAAATATCATGATTACCGCTAGGGATTGAGATGGCTCCTGCCCTCCGGGTTGTGTTGTAATGGTGAAGATATTCGTCCATGAACTCGCGAATATTGCCATGACCGGCCCGGTCAAAGAAACTCCATCCATAGCGGTCCCCGCCAAATTTCTGCGGACTGGTAGCTTTCATAAACAAGGCGTTGTAAGCCCGGCTGGCATGTTGGATGAGTAGGTCGATATGGAAGCCAGCCTGAATAGCTTGGGCAGGGTTGCCCCACTCAGAGACCAGGCAGGCGTGGGGATATTCCTTATCGAGCCAGGCGCGAATATCTTGCCAAAAAGCCACGTTGAAACGCTTGTCGGTATCGTTCTTCACCATTGACGCAGCCATATCCACGCGAAAACCTGCCGCTCCCATATCTAGCCAGTATTTCATGATCTTCTTCACTTCGGCGCGCACTGCGCTCGGCCCCGGAGCATCTAACGGTTGCTGCCAAGGGTGCGATGGATCGGGAACCCCAAAGCCGTGATTCAGAGCGGGTTGCATATAGAAGTAATTCACGATAAACGTGCCCTCACGTTCGCTGTACCCACGCACATTTTCCAGTCCAGGCATGGGCGGGGTATAGGCCGAGTCAGTCCAGATAAACCAATCAGAGTAGGTGTTTGGGCTATGCTTGCACGACTCTACAAACCAGGGATGCTCAATGGATGTGTGCCCAACTACCAAATCCAGGATAATGCGTATCTGACGGCGCTCTGCCTCTTGGAAGAGCAATCGGAGATCTTCATTCGTGCCATAACGCGGCGCTATCTGATAAAAATCGCTGACATCATAGCCGGCATCACCAAAAGGTGAGACAAAGCAGGGATTTAGCCAGATTGCATTACAACCCAAAGATTCAACATAGTCGAGTTTTTGCAGGATACCTGGCAAATCGCCGATCCCGTCGCCGTTACTGTCATAAAAAGATTGTGGGTAGATTTGATAAAAAACAGAGTTTTCAAGCCATTCCGGAGTCATAGTTGAAATTTCCTACACGATATCTTTTGCAATGTGAATGTTTCAGTTTAGAGATAGATTATCCATCAGAAATTGGGTACACACCAACCTGTCGGGCGGTATCCAGCATTGCCAGGTAAAGTTCTGGCTTTACACCTGGATGGACCGAATTGCTGGTGGAAAGGAGAAATCCCCCTCCTGGCGCAGCGGTGCGGATCACTTGTTCGGTTTCTGCTCGTACAGCTTCTTCTGTGCCGTCAATCAGCACGCTTGCACAGTCCACATTGCCGATCAAAGTCCAATGGTTTCCGTATTCGCGTTTTAAATGCTCAATATCCATCCCGGCGCGCGGCTCAATTGCCTGGAAAGCATCCACCCCAGCTGCAATCATGTCATCGATCAGGCTGTATACATTTCCATCCGTATGTTTGATAAATGGCGCTCCAAAGCGATGACAAAGATCGGTGATTTGTTTTAGGCGTGGAAAAACAAACTTGCGAAAGTGTCGCGGAGAAAACATTGGGCCACGGTTGGATGCCCAATCATATCCCCCCCACATTCCATCAACGCCGCGCTCCAGTAGGGCTTCAGTAATCATCAAAGTTGTTTTCAGGCGCGCATCCAGATAGCGGTGGATCAAGTCGGGGGCTTCCACCAAACCAATCAGGAAGGTCTCGGCCCAATCCCAGGTGTTACCCAACTCCACATCTGCGAACCCCACCAGGAAACAGTCCGACCCCAGTTCTTGCAACAGCGTTTCCACTGGAGTGAAATCCCATTCTTCCAGGCTGGGCTGGTGCGCTTCCAGGTTCTCAGTAACGCGCTCAAGGGCTGGTAAACCACCCTGACGAATATAGGAGTCGACCTGGTCATATGTATTGCTTTCGGGCGCGTACCTACATATATGCCACTCTTCGTTTGATGGATTGGAGAAACGCCAGGTATTCTCGGCAATCAGGTCTGGGATGAGTGGATTACGAGAAACGGGTTCGGCATGGCAGTACACATCCAGATCGAGGGCTTTCCACAAGGCAATTTCATCATCAATACGCTGGCGGTGATACGCCTCGATTTGGCCGTTGATCAGCGCTTCATTTTGGCGTAATCCACGCGCTTTCCCGGCAAAACCGCATAGGTTGGGACGACCAA
The DNA here is from genome assembly GCA_964419495.1 of uncultured Anaerolineales bacterium. Taxonomy (GTDB): domain Bacteria; phylum Chloroflexota; class Anaerolineae; order Anaerolineales; family UBA11858; genus NIOZ-UU35. The sequence goes on along the minus strand of CAYQQX010000012.1, from coordinate 45,569 downwards.
GCACATGTGCTGCAGTCGGATTATCGATGGTTAGTTCAAAAATTGGAACACGGTCGGCTTCCTGGTGGGCAAAAGCTCGACGTACTCGTTCTTTGCTATTCATAAGATGCCTGCTTTCTTGCGTAATATATTGGCCGCGGCGCGACATTCTGCCAGCAAGACTGCTTCATCAATGTTCAGGATTTGTTTCTGTTGCATTAATATTTCACCACCTACAATCACAGTATCGACATCGCTGCTGTGACAGCATAAGACTAAGGCTGAATCCAGATCATGCACCGGCATCGCCCGGGTATGATTTAGATCGACCAGGATAACATCTGCAGGCGCGCCGATTTGCAGTGTGCGTCCATTGGTAGCCATTCTGAGAACCTGGCCCGGCGACAGGCAGGTAGGATCGCCGTTGGACGCCCGGCTGAGACCCAGCGCCCACTTCATACACTCGAAAATATCCTGTGTATCGTTGCTGGCAGGGCCATCACTACCCAGGCTGATTGGAATCTGCCGCTGATGGATTTGCCTTAGGGGGGCGATTCCGGACCCGAGGACAGCATTGCTCAAAGGGCAATGCACTATTGGTGCTTGGCGGTCAGCCAGCAAATCTAGCTCCGCTTCATCTAGCCAGACCGCGTGAACGATTTGGCTGTGTGGCCCCAATATCCCCAGCGAATCGAGCCAAGCTACTGGCCGTAGTCCGGTAGCATTCAGGGTAAATTGCACCTCTGCCTCTGTTTCAGAGACATGGATATGCGTGGCCGCCCTGTGTTTTTGCGCCAGGGTATGTGTCTTTTGAAGTGTATCTTCTGAGCAGCGCCACGGTACCAGCGGCCCATTGCTGATTTGTACGCTATTTTGAGTGGATGTATGCCAGGTGGTAAATAAACTCTCCAGGTCAAACAAGATACTGGCAGGCGACTCAGCATTGGTGCCCATATCGACCCAAGAGCGCGCCAGGGTCAACCGCAAACCAACCTGCTGAGCACTTTGTAAAACCGCATCGGTATGAGCGGGAGTAGCAGCTACTTTATGGTGATCAACGACATGCGTCACGCCACTACGCAGGTTTTCCACCAAGCCCAACATGGCTGCTAGGCGCATATCCTCTGGTGATAATGCATTTTGTAAGGGCCAGATCAAATTCTTCAACCATTCCAGCAGCGGGCGTCCCCCAGCCAGGCCGCGCATGAAGGTTTGACTGAAATGGGTATGGGCGTTCGTAAAGCCTGGTAAAACCGCGCAGAGATGGGCATTCAAAATCTGATCTGCGCGAGAAAGCAACTCGCGCGGCGGATCATCAGCCCCCAGCGCGCCGATTCTGCCTTCTTCGATCCAAAGATAACCGCACGGAATCCAACCAGTGGCGCTTAGGATGGCGCCATTGGTAATCAAGATGGTTGTCATTTCCGTATTCACCCTTTATCAGGAATTTGATTTCGCAACCAATCAGTTGAGATGGGGAAATCTCGGCAACGCACGCCGGAAGCGTGGAATATGGCATTGGCAATCGCGGGTGTCGTGGCGATCATTACCGGTTCAGCGAGGTTTTTGGCGCCAAAGGGGCCTTCTGGAAGATTGGTTTCTACAAAGTGAGTTTCAACATCCGGGATATCCAGGGATGTGGGGATTTTATATTGTTTGAAACTCTTTTTCTGGGGATAGCCATCTTTATAGGAAAATCCCTCTGTGAGGGCATAACCAAGCCCCTGAGCAATCCCGCCAATAAGCTGGCCTCGAGCACCTTTGGGGAAGATGATCTTCCCACCGTCGTGGCTGGCCCAAATCCCTGTAACTTTTACACGTCCCGAGGTTTTATCCACTTCGACCTCGGCGACCTGAGCACCAAAACTATATGTGTAGTAAGGAATCCCGGTTCCTGTTTCGAAATCCCAGTGAATAATTGGAATTTGCCAATACCCTTGGGATGAAAGCTGCAAACCCATCTCGAAAGCATGGTCAATCACATTTTCAATGGGTAGCGGTTCTTCATCTGGGCCGATATAGGCTTCATCAAGCTTTAGGAGCTGCTCTGGGCTGCAATTTAACAAGTCTGCTGCAGAAAGATCAAGCCGTTGGCGAATTTTCTCCGCTGCAACGCGGGCCGCATTTCCTCCCACCATTGAAGCGCGTGAGGCTACCGTCGGCCCCGATTCCAGCGCAGTATCCGTATCCGGGCGTAGCATGTGAATACGATCGGGAGCAACGCCTATGGTTTCCGCAGCGATCATTGTAAAGATTGTCCGGCTGCCCTGTCCGTAATCGGTAAGGCCTGATTGCAATGTTAACGTGTGATCGCGCTCGATCTCGATGGTGATACGAGCATAATCAACCCCCTCACCGCCCAAACCGCTGCCATGAAAATAGCAGGCCACACCAATGCCTTTTGCAATATCACCGTTTTGCTCTTCAGAGAAAGATTGCCGTTTTTCATCCCAGTCTGATTTGTCACGCACCCATTCTAAACACCGAGTCAGGCCAACCTCATGTTTCAGGATATTTCCGGTGAAGGCCGTATCTCCAGTTTTCAGGCAATTTTTCAGACGAAATTCGATGGGGTCTTTCCCAATCTTCTCGGCTAGTTCATCAATCGCGATCTCAGATGCAGCCGCAGCTTGCGTGTTGCCGAAACCCCGGAAGGCTCCGGCGTAGCCGTTGTTTGTGTAGACTGCTTTGGTATCCACTGTAGCGGCTTCGTAGCGATAGGCTCCGGCCAGGTGCATGGAAGCTCGCCAGGAAGCGAGCGGCGTCATCGAAGCGTAGGCTCCGCTGTCGGTCAGATATTCGGTTCGAGCCGCGCGTAGTGTGCCATCCGCACTCATCCCTATTTGTAAGCGGGTGTCGGCCGCAGCGCGCTTATACGAAGTGACAAATGATTCTTCTCGGTCCAAGAGCAGGCGTATTGGCCGCCCGGTAATCAGAGATAATTTGGCAGTTTGCGCTGTAAATTGGTAGACATGGTCATCTTTGCCGCCAAAAGAACCGCCAACAGGGGGTTGTATGATGCGAACTGCCTCGGCAGGCAAGTCTAAAATTCCGGCAGCATTATCGCGGTTGATATGGGGACTCTGGTTATTGGCGAAAATTGTTACCGTACCACCTGGTTCAGGGATCGCTAATACGCCCTCCGTTTCCAAGTAGGCGTGTTCTTGCGCCTGGAAAGTGTACGTTTCATCAACGGTGACGTCGCATTCCGCCAGAATGGGCTTAGGATCACCATTACGGACGATATGTGAATTGACCAGATTTCCTTCCCCGATTGGTGCTTCCAGCGGAACGAGAGGAGCATCTGCATCCAGAGCCTGGGCCATATCGCCAACGTTAGGAAGTTCTTCGAGTTTTAGGATAATCGCTTCAACTCCTGCCTTCGCTGCGGCTTCGCTTTCAGCGGCAACCACAGCAATTGGATCACCGACATAACGCACTTTTTGATGAGCGAGAATATAGGCATCTTGAACCGGCCAGCCGAAATTGCCATGATTGGTGAAATCAGTAGATGTAATGGCGATCACAACCCCTTCAATCTCCAGTGCGGGACTGACATCAAGCTCAATGATTTTGGCATGGGGTACCGGGCTGGTCAGCAACTTGGCGTGCAGCATCCCCGGCAAGACCATATCGCCAACATATCTAGCCGTTCCCAGGATTTTCTCCAACCCATCAACAGCGACGCCATCAGGGTTACCGACATATTTGAGTTCTGTGGTCATTTGGCACCTCTGTTTCTGCGCTTTATGGCTGTTGCTTCAATGGCATCGACGATTTGATGATAACCGGTGCAGCGGCACAGGTTTCCACCAATGGCTTCGCGGATTTCTGTCCGGGCAGGATTTTGGTTGTTGAGTAGTAGGGCTTGTCCAGCTACGATCATCCCTGGGGTGCAATACCCACATTGGGTGCCGCCGTATTCTAAAAATGCTTGCTGCAGGTCATTGGGAGAGCCATCGGGGTTAGCAACCCCTTCGATGGTTAGAACCTTTTTTCCGTCCAGGTTACGGGCCGGAATGATGCAGGCGTTTTTGAGTTCACCATTTATAATTACGGAACAGGCTCCACAATCGCCTTTTTCACAGCCATTTTTTGAGCCGGTCAACTTGAGTTCATCTCTTAAAAGCCGTAGTAAGGTTATTTTTGATGTCACCTGACAGGTGATCGATTTACCATTAAGTTCAAAAGATATTTCCATATAATTCATCCCAATTTGTTTTAGTGAATCATGAATGCATTAAACTAAAGACCGTCCTCCATCGACAAAATAAACTGCGCCGGTGGTGAATTCGTTCTCGATCAAAAAAGCTACGAGGTTCGCCACATCTTCGGGTTCCCCCACCTGTTTCAAGAGAGATTTTTCCTCAGCCCATTGGATTTTTTCGGGTGTGGCATTCTCCGGAAGAAGAACAGTTCCAGGGGCGATAGCATTTACTCTGATATTGGGTGCCAACTCCACTGCCAGGGATTTGGTCAGGGCTACTAATCCCGCTTTGCTGGAAGCGTGGTGGGCGTATCCCGGCCAGGTCTGGAAAGCAGACAAATCTGTGATATTGACGATCAGTCCCTGACCTTGTGCTAACATGTGAGATGCGACAGCCTGTGATGTTAAAAAGGGGCCTTTCAGGTTGACATCTATTGATAAATCCCACTCTTCTTCTGTGATCTCCAAAACCGGGGATTTGAGCCAAACCGATGCATTGTTGATCAAAACATCCACGCGGCCGAAACAGTCAATGGTTTTCTCGACGAGCTTGTTTACATCGGCTGCGCGGCGAATTTCGGTTTGAATGGCAAGGCATTCACTGCCAAGTGCCTTGATCTCTGCCATCGTCGTTTGCCAGGGTTCTTCATCCAAATAATAGCTAAACACGATAATTGCGCCTTTTTTGGCAAGCTCCAGGGCAATTGTGCGCCCTACTCGCATCGCGGCGCCAGTAATTATAACTACAGAATTTTCTACATGCATGGGCAGTCTAATATTTTAATCATCTGGTAGTCTGATAGTCAGATAGTTTAAGACCTATCCGACTATCAGACAATTCGACTTTTGGGCTACATAAGCAGGCTCATGATCGCCTTTTGCGCGTGCAGGCGGTTCTCGGCTTCATCGAAGATAGCTGAACGCCAGCCGGGGCCTTCGGTCTTGTCCATGACATCGTTGTTGACCTCGTGACCGCGGTCAGCGGGCAGGCAGTGCAGATAGAGAGCATTCTGGTTGCACATCTCCATATGCTCGGAGGTGGTCTTCCAATCTTTGTGTTGATCGACAATGGCCTGGGCTTCCTCCTCGGAATCGTTGCCAACAGGGGGCTTGAAAAAGACGGTCGGGCACCAGGCTTTGGGGTATACCACATCTGCGCCTTTGAAGCCATCTTCAAAATCATTGGTGATGCGGAAGGAGCCGCCTTCATTCTCGGCGTAGGATTCGCACTGGGAGACAATCTCGGGGTCGAGTTCCATGCCTTCAGGATGCGCCAGGGTGACGTTCATGCCCATCATCGACGCATATAAGATCGCTGACTGAGGCACGGCGCGCGGTTTGTGGACGCTGGGCGAGTAGGCCCAGGACATGGTGAAATTGACGCCTTTGAAGTCGCCGAAGTTCTCTTTGACAGTCAGTATATCGGCCAAACCCTGGCAGGGATGGTAGATGTCGCATTCCATATTGATGATCGGGATGTCGGACCAGCGGGCGAATTCACGCAGCAGGGCGTGCGCGCCGCCGTATTCCCATTCGACCGGGTCGCCGTAGCAGCGAATGGCGACGGCATGTCCCATACGGTCGAGGACGCGGGCCACGTCGGAAACACGCTCGGTGCTGTAGGCCACTTCTTTGCCTTCCAGCGCGGGGGTGTAGATTTTGCTCGGATCGAGGAAGTGAGCGTGGCCGCCAAGTTGGGTCATGCCGCACTCGAAGGAGTTGCGGGTGCGCAAAGATTGGTTATAGAAGATCATAAACAGGGTCTTGGCGCGCAGCTTATCATCGTGATAAGTGCCCATATCGTTTTGTAACTTGAGTTCCTCAGCTACTTCTAAGATGCGTTTGATCTCCTGGGGGGTGAAATCAGTTTCCGCCAGGTAATCTCTTCCTTTGAAACCAGTAGTATTCATTATTTATTCCTCCAAAATAGATATTTAAGATGTTCTCTAAGTTTGATATAAACTGCAAAGAACACGGAGATCGCGGGTTTATTTGTTTTCTCTGCGATCTCTGTGCACTCAGCAGCTATATTAACGTTTCAGGGTCTTCGACAAATTGGCAAATGCGCTGCAAGAAGCGTGCAGCGGGAGCGCCGTCGATCAGCCGGTGGTCGAAGGATAGACTCAAGGTGATTATCTTCCGGATACCGATCATTTCATCAATGACCACTGGCTTGGGAATGATACGCCCCAAGCCCAGGATGGCAGCCTCGGGTGGATTGATGATAGGCGTGAAGGAATCTACACCGAAAGCACCTAGGTTGGTGATGGTGAACGTACCGCCGGAGAAATCTTCGGGTAAGGTTTTGCCGTTCAGGGTGCGTTCGACTAGATCAGTGAGACCGGCTTCGATCTCTAACAGGGATAATTTTCCGGCATCTTTTAATACAGGCACGACCAGACCGCGCTCGGTGTCGATGGCCAGACCAATGTTGATCTCGTAAAAGTGAACCAAGCCGTTTTCGGTGAGTTGGGTGTTGACCGCGGGGAATTCTGCCAAAGCATGTGCTGCCGTAGCTGTGAAATAGGCATTGAAGGAAACCTTTTGCCCATCAGGTGTGAGATTGCGATCTCGGACGGCGACCAGTTCGGTGGCATCTACTTCACTGTGCAGAGTGACATGGGGGCGTTCGTTCCAACTGGCAGAGAGACGTTTGGCGATCAGACCGCGCAGACCGTCTAAAGGTAGTGGAGTGCTTGCCCCCCTACGGGGATGCTTCGCGAGTGCGGGGTGAAGGGTGTGGCCTTTTGTGATAGCGGAAATGGCCGCGGTAACATCCTCACGAGTGATGCGCCCACCAGGACCGGTGCCGGTGACGGTGCGCAAGTCGATGCCGCAGTCTTTGGCCATCTTGCGGGCCACGGGGGTAGCTTTTATCAGGGTGGCTGTTGGAAGCTTGCCTAGATCGGCAGTGACGATCATGCCGCGCGGGCCAGTTCCGGTAAGGGAGGCTAGGTCAATTCCGCGGGTGCGGGCGACCTTACGGGCTTTGGGGGTGGCGCGCAATCCCTGGGGGTGGGATTTGGCTTTGGGGTGTGCAGCCACCCCTGAGCTTGGGGGCTGAGCATCCTGTTTGGGGGCAGGCACATTTTTAGGGGCAGTGATTTCAGCCCCTTCCGGGTAGATCATCGCTATCGGAGTTGTTACTTCGACAGTAGTGCCTATTTCGACCAAAGTTTGTACGATCCCGCTGGCTGGGGATTCGATCTCGACAACTGATTTGTCGCTCTCGAAGGAGAAAAGCGTCTCGCCTTTTTCAACCCGTTCGCCGTCGGATTTGAACCATTCGAGTAAATTGGCATCAGTCATAATCAAGCCCAGTTTGGGCATCACGACTTGGTAAGGTTGTTTGTTGGTCATGTGATTTCAGTCACCGAAAATTTGTTTGACACGCTCGAAGGCAGCGGCTTCGTTATCTGATGGGTGAAATTCCATGCCGATAAAGCCATCAAAGCCGAGGTCATCCAGCTTGCGTTTGATATTGACGAAATTAATCTCCCCGGTGCCGGGTTCTTGGCGCGTGGGGCAGTCACCAACGTGGACGGTGGGATACAACCCCCAGTAATCTTCCAGGCCCTGAATCAGGTTGCCGGAGCCGCGCTGCTGGTGGTAGCAATCAAAGGCCAGGCGGAATTGGGGATGATCGATTCGGTCGATCCAGTCCACGGCTAGTTCGTGGTCGTGTACCAGCACGCCGCCCTGAATGTGATATTCGTTCAAGCCCTCTACCCAGACTTCAACATTGGTCTGTTCAACTAACTTCATGATCTTTTCGGTCTGATCCAGCAGGTTGGCATATTGTTCGGCTTCGGTGAAATTAGCCGAAAGCCGCCTTGTCCATTCTGCCCCATCGATGATGTCGATCTGGTTGGAGAAAATGAAAAGATGGTCAATTCCGAATTTGGTCGCCATTTCCAGGCTTTCGGCCCAGGAGTGTAGGGTCAGTTCGTTATCGCCGGGGTCTGCCAGGGAACCCATAGCCTCGTCAAAGGTTGAGTTGATGCGGGCGCCTAATCGCTGGCATTCTGCGTGTATTTCTTCCATGGGAGCCATACGCCAGCACCATACATCGTAACGGGTGATCCCCAACTCGAAGAATTTCTCAATTCTCTGAACAATGGGCAGATCGGTAAACCAAAAGTCGAGGTAGCCGGTGTAGATCATGTTGGGGTCCAAAGGGATTTCACAGCGCTAACGATATCATCCGTATCGGGGAGTACGTAGTTTTCTAATACGGGGCTGTATGGCAAGGGAACGTTTTTGGCGGCAACACGCATGACCGGGCCATCCAGATATTCAACGGCTTCTTCGGCCAGCATAGCGGCAATTTCGGCTCCCGCACCAGCGCGTTTGTGCCCTTCGTAAGCGACTACGACACGGCTGGTCTTAGCAACGGATTGAATGATGGTATCTTTATCCAAGGGAACCAGAGTTCGGGGATCAATGACCTCGACGCTGATACCCTCCGTTTGAAGCTGGTCGGCCGCTTCGAGAGCTTTTTTCGCCATCATGTTGATCCCAATCACTGTGACATCGCTGCCTTCTCGCAGGATGGTGGCTTTCCCGAAGGGGATCATAAAATCTGGATCTTCAGGGACTTCGCCTGAATCGCCATAAAGCATCTTGTGTTCGAAATACAGCACGGGGTCGTTGCCTCGCAGGGCAGTTTTGAGCAAGCCCTTAGCATCCGCGGGAGTCGAAGGGGCCACAATTTTGATTCCCGGGACATTCATGAACCAAGCTTCAGGGCTTTGGGAGTGTTGGGCCGCTGCGGATCCGGGTGCACCAGTGGTTACTCGTATGGTTAGCGGCACATTGGCTTTGCCGCCGCTCATAAAGCGGGCTTTAGCCACCTGGTTGAGAATCTGATCGCCAGCACACATCAAAAAATCGCCAAACATAATCTCTACAATGGGACGCATTCCCATCATGGCTGCACCCAGCCCGGTTCCCACAATGGCAGCTTCGGTGATGGGTGTATCTCGGATGCGCTCCTCGCCAAACTCGTCCAGCATCCCACCGGATACACCCCATACGCCACCAAATATACCCACATCTTCGCCGATCAAGAAAACATCAGGGTTCTGGCGCATCTCTTCGGACATCGCTTCTCGAATTGCTTCTGAATAAGTTATTTTACGCATTGTAGTTTCCTAAAATACCAATCCATCATGGGTATCTGCATAAACGCCTTGAAGAGCTTCTTCAGCGACGGGAATAGGTGCGCTGGCAGCGAATTCCACAGCTTCGTCGAGCTGCTCCTGAACACTGCCCATCAGCTCTTCCAGTTCGCCTTCGCTGATGATCTCCGATTCGATCAATCTTTTGCGGAAGGCGGGGATGGGATCGCGTTTTTGCCATTCTTCCAACTCTCCATCAGGCCGGTAAATCATGGGATCGCCTTCATAATGCCCGCGATGGCGATAGGTTTTGGCCTCGATCAGCGTCGGTCCTTCACCTGATAGGGCGCGCTCCCGAGCAACCACCGTGGCGTCATAGACTGCGATAACATCATTGCCGTCAACGATTACACCGGGGAAGCCATAACCCTCAGCCCGATGCGCCAAATCTCGGATGGGGGCTTGCTTGTGTTGGGGTGTCCCTTCGCCATAGAGATTGTTCTCGCAGAAGAAGATCACCGGCAGTTTCCATAGTCCAGCCAGGTTGGCCGATTCATGGAAAGTTCCCTGGTTGATGGCCCCATCGCCGAAGAAGGTCAGCGAGACACGTTCTTCCTTACGCATTTGGAAGGCCAGTGCAGCCCCCACTGCTGCCGGAAACCCGCCCCCAACAATGCCATTCGCACCTAAAATACCGATGTCAAAATCGGAAATGTGCAGTGAACCGCCGCGCCCTAAACAATACCCAGGAGAACGAGCAGCTAATTCGGCCATCATAAACTTAGGATCGCCACCTTTACCAAGGAGATGGCCATGACCTCGGTGCGTGCTGGTGATGACATCGTCCTTGCTTAGGGCTTCGCCGGCCCCAACCGCGGTTGCTTCTTGCCCAACGCAGGAGTGGATGAAGCCAGGAATCAACCCACCGCGGCGCTCCTCAATAGCCCGCAGCTCGAACTCTCGCACCAGGGTCATCTGGCGGAAGAAGCGGGCCAGTTGGTCTTTGGAGTACTCATTGATATCTTTTTGTGTCATTGTATACCCTATATTTGTTTGCTTATTTTGCTTCACTCCACAATCTCGCCGCCGCTTCGCGCGTGTGAGCGTGGAGTTCGTTCCAATCAGCGTTAAGAACTTCGCCGTTTCTTACTTTTATCTCACCAGCGACCAGCACACCGCTGACATGCTCAGTATTACGGTAAAGCAGCAATTGCTCAAACAGGTTGTGTGCTTCCACTGGTGTGGGTAGATCAGCGTTGATGAGTGCTAGGTCGGCCTGCCAGCCGGTTTCGATGCGCCCAACTTTTTCGAAGCTCAGCGCTTTAGCGCCGCCCTCGGTCGCAAGGTACCATACCAGATGAGCAGGCATCACCTGTGGGTTTTGGTGGTTGGCTTTGTGGATCAAAAACGCGCCGCGCATGACTTCAAAGAAGTCATCAATGTAGCCATCGCTGCCCAACCCAACAGTGACACCGGCTTCCACCAGTTCGGGAACTGGCGCGATTCCCCCACCGACCTCGCAGTTCGATAGCGGCATATGCGTCATACGCACGCCGCGTTCGGCCATTAAGGAGATCTCTTCGGGCACAACTTGGACACATTGGGATGCTAAAAATCTTGCTCCAGCGACCCCAAGTTGATCATAATAGGGCAGGGTACGCATCCCGAAGTTTTTAAGCGCGTATTCGGGTTCATATGTTCCTTCAGAAACATGGGCATGGTGCAAAACATCCAAATCTTGTGCGATGCCATGCGCTTGCTGGATGAAGTCGGCAGAGCAGGTGAATGTGGTATGGTGGCAAATCAGACCGGAGACTAATGACTGCAGATTGGCTTTGGTAAATTCGGCATTCTCTTTCAAGCCAAGCTGGCCATTTTCTTCAGAAACACGCTGGGTGGCTTCAAATGACAAAATCCCGCGAAAACCCCACTTGCGAACTACCTCGGCTTGCGAGAACAAGCAACCAGGTAAAGCTTGAGGTGCTTCTGTGCAGTCATAGAAAGATGTGATACCGCTTTTGAGCATTGTAGCGCAGCGGTAATCGGTGGCAGCGTTAATCATGGCATGATCGAGGCGATCTTCTACCAGGGGCCACCAGAAATCTTCCAAGAAAGGCCAGAACCCCGAAGGGGCTTTTTGTAAGGGAACCCCATGGGCCAGCACTCCATACAGGTGGGAGTGGGCATTAACAAATCCAGGAGAGAGCACATCATTAGGAGCCTCCCAAACATCATCGTCGGGATATTTTCCCTGTAAATCCGCATTTGTTGCAACGTCCACAATTTGATCACCAACCACACGTACCCCCCACGCCTTTCTGGGCGCTTCATGCGGGGTGGTGATCAGCCATTGGGGAAGAATAATTAAACCATTCATGTCAGTCCTTCGGGGTGTTATTAACCCGTGGTAGGTATTTCCCTTGCTGCATATTGCCAATGAATTCACCGTTTTCGGCAATCAACTGGCCGCGCAAATAGGTTTGAACGGGATAGCCCTGTAGTTCAAAACCCTCGTAAGGCGTGTAATCAACGTTTTCGTGGAGTACTGCGGTCGAGAGCGTTACTTGCTTTTCGGGGTCAAACAGCACAATGTCTGCATCTGCGCCAGGGGTGAGCGCACCTTTTTGGGGATAAAGGCCAAACATGCGGGCTGGGCCGGTTGAGCAGGCTTCAACCCATTGATTTTGAGTGATGCGTTCGGTTCGTACCCCGAAGGTGTACAACAATGACAAACGGCCCTCTATGCCTGGCATTCCGCCCGGGATTTCGGTGAAGGGTGGATGGTCGCCGATGGAGCGGCCCAAATTTTTTGTGTCCTTGTAGAAAAACGGGCAGTGGTCGGTGCCCACGGTTTGCAAAACGCCGCTTTTCAATGCATTCCAAAGCGCATCTTGGTCGGTGGGCTTGCGCAACGGCGGAGAACAAACATATTTTGCACCTTCAAAGCCGGGAACGCCAAAGCGTTCATCCGTCAAAAGCAAATATTGCGGGCAGGTTTCGCCAAAGGCTGCCTGATCGCGAGATTGGGCGCGTGCGATAGCCTCAGCGCCGAGTTGTGTAGAGACATGGACGATATAAACAGGGGCCTGGGCCACTGCGGCAAGAGCCAGCACCCGTTCTATGGCTTCGCCTTCGGAGATGGCCGGTCGGCTCAAGGGGTGGAAGCGCGGCGCAGTCTTGCCAGCCGCGATATATTCGGCGCGTAACCGATTGATGATGGCATCGTTCTCAGCATGGACAATGGTCAAGCCACCGGCTTTACCGACTGCATCTAAAGCGGTGAGCAGTTGATCATCGTCTAGACGCATACTATAGGTGGTATAGCATTTGAAAGATGTAAGGCCGGCGGCAACTACCTGGGGGATTTCCGTCAGCGTTTGTTCATCAACGCGGTCCAGCGTCATATGCAGCGAAAAGTCGATGACGGCTTTGCTTTCGGCCTGGGCAAGACGAGCATCCAGGGCTTGAAGTAGGCTCTCGCCGGGTTCTGGCTCGACAAAATCAATCACTGTGGTAGTCCCACCACAAGCCGCGGCGCGAGTGCCGGTGAACCAATCATCGCTGGATGTTGCCACTGGCGTTGGCATCTCTAGATGCACATGGGGGTCTATGGCGCCTGGCAGCACCAATAAACCGCTGGCATCGACGACTTCCTTGCCAGTCAGCCCATTACCAATAACGGCAATTTTCCCGGCCTGAATGCCGACATCAGCCTGGAAAGTGTCTGAAGCTGTAACTAAAGTGCCGTTTATTATTGCGAGATCAAATCTCATTAATATCACCTGTTGATATATGTGTCAGGCGCACTTCCCAGTTGGGATGCTATTTTATTTACTATTTCTAGAAAACTGGAGGAGTAATGACCGAAATCCATGCCGCATCTTCGGTTTCTGAAGCACAGGCCAGTTTCTGGAGATCATATCCTTCGAAATAGATTGAATCCCCGGGATTGAGAATGTACTCATTTTCTTCTAAACCAACAAGCAACTTCCCGGCGAGTACAAACAAGAATTCTTCAGTAGGCTTGCGTAACCGGCGGGCAACATTTTCCGTGCCAGGCGATAATCGTCCTAAAAAGGGTTCCATATCCCGGGTGAGATCCGTGACCAGCAACTCATAATTGACTCCCGAATCTGGCAAAAATAATTTGGGACGACATCCTGCCCGTACGACAGGTGAATATTCCAAGGATTGTGAGGGCTGTGTATCATCATCGCAAGGGGTTATCGCTTCTGCATAAGATACTTCAGGGGGCGGCTCGGAGAAAAAATAGTGGATGGGGGTATCCAAATGCTCGGCAATCAGGCGTAAGGAATCCAACGACACCTTGGTTTTTCTATTCTCGACTTGACTGATGAAGGATGCTGACAAACCTGTTCTGCGTGCTAACTCGCGAATCGTAAACCCTAATTCTTTTCGGCGAGTCTTCATTCGCTGACCAACAATATCTTCCTGTTCAGAAATCATCTTTTCAGCCTCTTATCATCACTTGTTTGCTTATCAGACACTTATTTTAGGATATAATATTTGCTACAGAATGTCAAGTAATAGCTTACATTTGTTCAATGACATTTGACATAAACGTATGTATTTTGCTATAAATAGGTCAACCACTTGTTGTTATTGCTTAAATATTTGGTTAAATATTTACTTATACTATACACAGGAGACTCATCTATGAGTCAGATTCATAACTTGAGAGACTACATCAAAGTTCTTGAACGTGGTGGGCAGTTAGTGCGAATTCGAAAACCTGTTTCTTTGCACTACGAGCTGGCCAATGTCACTGCGGCCCTTCAGCGCCAGGGGCGCGGGGCAAGTTTTTTCGAGAGCCCCGATGCAAGTCCCTGGCCGATTTTCGCCGGCGCAGTTGGCAGTCCGGATTTGGCTGCCCTGGTTCTGGAATGCGACCTGGCTGATATAACCGCCCGCATGGAATATGTTTTGGAACCTGGTAACGCCATCCAACCTGTCTACACTGAGGGGGCGACCTGGAAAGCCAACCAACTTACTGGCGACCAAGTCGATATTAATATGCTCCCCATTCCCACCCATGGCGCTCATGACGGTGGTCCCTTCATCACAGGCGGGATCACCCTTGCTACAGACCCAGTTAGCGGCCGCGGCAATTGCTCCTACAACCGCATGCAGGTGTTGGGTCCGCGCACATTTGGCTTCAACGTCAATGAGTGGAGACATGTGATGCAATTCTATAGATTTCAAGAAGCCAAAAATGAACCCCTGGAGATTGCTATCGCCATTGGTGTGGATCCGGCGATCAGCATCGCCGCGGGCGCTCGTTATGAAGATGATGAACTGCTTATCGCCGGCGCCATTCGCGATGAGGCGGTGCCTGTTTCCAAAGGGGTGACTGTTGATGTTATGATCCCCGCCGAGGCTGAGATCGTCATCGAAGGTTACCTGCCCCCTCTTAAACGTCAGAAAGAAGGGCCTCTGGCAGAGTTTCACGGCTATTACGGGGAATTATGGGAAAGTCCAGTTTTCGAAGTTAGCGCAATTTGTTTCCGCGACAATCCCATCTTCCAGACCATCATCCCCGGCCACGATGAACATATCTATATTGGTAACATCCTTCCCAGGGAGCCGCTGCTGCTACAATTCGTAAAGCACGTTAGCAAAAATGTGACCGGGTTACACATTCCACCTTATGGGAATGGGTTTTCGGCTATCGTACAGGCGGATAAATCGAACCCTGGCGAACCAAAGAACATTGCCCTGGCAGCTATGACGGCCCATGTGAATATCAAAAAGGTTGTTGTTGTTGATCCTGACGTGAATATCTATGACCCAGCAGATGTACTCTGGGCGTTGACCAACCGGGTTGATTGGGGTCGGGATGTTTTCCAAGTGCCTGACGCTCAAGGCCACGAGATGGACCCCACCGCTGATGAGCGCGGTGTACATACCAAAATCGGCATTGATGCCACCTATAAACCCGAGCGCCGTGACTACGGTGAGCGCATTCGATATCCAGAAATTGACCTAAACAATTACATATAAATTTCACACAAAGACGCCATGGCGCAAAGAAAAACAATAACTTAGCGTCTTTGTGACTTTGCGTGATCTAAAATAACAGGAGTCCTCTATGTCTGTTCGATTTGCCCTCTACATGCAAGACAAACACCCCATTGAATATGAACTTGAAATTGCCAAATATGCTGAGGCGCGCGGTTTCAGTGAAATTTGGCAGGCCGATACCCGTCTGGCGCGCGATTGCATTGTGTTGATGAGTGCCTTTCTAACCCATACCAAGAAATTACGCATCGGTTCCGGCGTGCTGCCGATTTGGACGCGCAATCCAGCAGTCATCGCAGCCTCCTGGAGTACTATGTGGGAACTGGGTGGTAAAGTCGATGGGCGCGGCCGTGTCATGCTCGGGTTAGGCGCCTGGTGGGAACCAATCTCCAGCCGGGTGGGAGTGGAACGTCGTCGCTCACTCACTGCAATGCGGGAACATATCGAGGCCATCCGCCAACTTTTCACAATGGAAGAAGTCACTTACCAAGGTGATTTTGTCAAACTCGAAAGGGTGCGGTTGGATGTGGCCTTTGGCGATACTTCGCCACGCGATATTCCTCTCTATATCGGCGCTACTGGTCCCAAGATGCTCGAAATGACCGGTGAAATCTGTGATGGCGTAGTGCTTAACTATATGGTTTCGGTTGATTACATTCGCGAGGCGGTTAAACTAGTCGAGAAGGGCGCTCACAAGGTCGGCAAAACCATTGATGAAATTGACCGACCCGAGTTATTGGTTTGTTGTCTCTCTGATGAAGACCCCGATGCAGCCATGTTGGAAGGCAAAAAATTAGCCGCCTATTACTTTGCTACCGAACCTCATATCATGAAAGCCAGCGGAGTCAGCGAAGAACTGCTTGAAAAAGTCCAATCCATCATGGGCTGGCCCGCTACCGAGGAAGACTATATCAAGGCCAGCAAGGTCATCCCAGATGAGGTCGTTCGCAATATCATGGCCGTGGGTACCACCAAGGAGTGCCAGGAAAAAGTTGCTCAATACATCGATGCAGGGGTCACCTGCCCAATCCTTTATCCTATGATGGATGATATCAAACCTGTGATAGACGCCTTTGCTGATTGGGCTTGATGGTCACGCTGCAATTTGATCCCCGCCTTTTGTTGATACCGCTGTCGGAAGATATTCCCGTGGAAAAGATCGGGGAGCACAATATCATTATCCAGGCTCCCGCGGGAATGAGCGTCAATCAGATCTTAAAACATCTGAATATCCAACTATCTCAGACCATTGCCGCCGTTGTAAACGGTCGATCGACTGATTTAGAAAAACCACTAGAACCAGGAGACCAAGTCCGTCTGCTGCCCCAAATTGCTGGAGGAGATTGATGTGCACGAAATATTCTTTTGGGTATGATCTAGAATTCAAAACCGGAAAACGAGCTTACGCAGGGGGGATTTTGCATGTTGACCTGACCAACCAGGAATTTTGGGTGGATCGCCCTGAAGAGAGTTTTTACCGTACCATGATTGGGGGACGCGGTTTTATCCTGCATTATTTGCTATCTCAAACCCCCGAGGGAGTCGACCCTTTAGGACCCGAAAACTTACTCATCTTCGCGACGGGTCTGCTTACCGGCACGGTGCTCCCTGGGACGGGGCGTCACGCTGTAGGAGCGAAATCCCCCCTTACGGGTGCGCTGGCCTCCTCCGAAGCCGGGGGCTGGTTTGGTCACGAACTCAAACGCGCCGGGTTAGATGCTCTGGTGGTGCACGGTAAATCTGAAACGCCCGTTTACTTGTGGATCAAAGATGGTGATGTCGAAATCCGCCCTGCCGAACATTTGTGGGGTCAACTCACTGCTGATACGCAAGATCAAATCCACGCCGAGTTGGGGGATGACAAAATTCGCATTGCCCAAATTGGCCCTGCGGGTGAAAATCTTGTGCGCTATGCCGCCGTGATGCACGATGTCAACCGGGCTGCAGGGCGTTCGGGGTTAGGCGCTGTGATGGGTAGTAAAAACCTTAAAGCTGTGGCCGTCCGCGGGTCTGCTCTGGTGGGTTTGGCCGATAAATCGAAACTCAAAGACACGCTCAAATGGATCACCAGTACCTATAAGGATTCGATGGGCTGGGCCATCTCCTACGGGACGGCTGGCTCCGTAGGCTCTAACCACGACAACGGCAGCACAGCCATCCGCAACTATCAGAATGGAAAACTTGCCGGTATCGAAAACCTGGTTCATGATAATTTCTTCCCTAAATTTGTCTCTGAGCGCGATACCTGCAGTCACTGTGCTGTAAACTGCAAACTTGTTGTGGATTATGAAGACGATAACATGAAAATTGAAGGCGCTTATGGTGGGCCGGAATACGAGTCGTTTGGGGGTTTAGGACCATTATGTGCCGTTACTGATCCTGCTGCAGTCGCCAAAGCCAATGAACTCTGCGCGGCTTATGGATTGGATACCATCTCTATCGGCGGCACTGTCGCCTTCGCGATGGAATGCCAGGAAAAAGGATTACTTGGCGATTATGAATTCCAGCCTAAGTTCGGCGATGGGGGCGATTTGCTCACCGCAATCCACCAGATTACTAAACGCGAAGGATTGGGCGATATGATGGCTGAAGGCAGCGCCCGAATGTCAACGCGAATTGGCGCAGAGACTACTGAATTTTTGGCTGTAGCCCGTGGACAAGAGCTTCCATTTCACGACCCTCGCTTCAAGAACACCGCTGGGATGGGGTACGCCCTCTCGGCCACTGGCGCCGATCACATGCACAATCTACTTGATAATTTCGCCAACTTTGCCGATTCAGATGTATGTGCGCGACTGGATGAGATGGGTGTAGAAACCCCGCTGCCTCTGTGGGGTATTGCTGAGAAAAAAGTACAAGGATACATCTACGAAACGGCTTTCAAGAACGTGCTCGACAGCGCAGTGATCTGCCATTTCTACCCCTATGAATACAAGCATTTGGTTGAAGCCCTGAGCGCGGCTGGCGGTTGGGATGTCGATACAGACGAAATCAACCAAATCGGTACCCGCATCATTACTCTGGCTCGTCAGTATCTCATCCGGGAAGGCTTCACCCATGCCGATGACACCCTCTCAGCCCGGGCATTTTATCCCACCAAAGAAGGTCCAATCAAAGGCAAGACGATGGATGCCGCAGTATTGACCCATGCTATGCAATCTTACTTCGAGAAAATGGGTTGGGATACGCAAGGGATTCCCACCCATGAGACTCTAGCGAGTTTAGAGATCGATTATTAACAAGGAAGCGTGACACAGAGATTCTCGGAGAAAGCTCGGAGACACACAGAATTTTGTAATTCATTTTTCTCTGTGAATCCCCGCGGTACTCCGTGTATCTCCGTTTAACTGGCTTGTTAGCAAAGTGGCCTTGTCCAGGGTAGGTTTATTGTTGAAAATGTCTTCTGGCAAAACCTGGGATGTTATCGTTGTTGGTGGGGGATTGGTGGGCAGTTCAATCGCCTATCAGCTCGCCAAAAAGGGCGTTGAAACCTTGTTGGTGGAGCAAGGCGAACTGGCATCCGGTGCCTCGGGAGCCAATTTTGGGAACGTCCAGGTGCAAGATGCGGATTACGGCTTCAGCCTGGAATTGACGATTGCCGGGGCCAAACGCTGCGCCGACATTGAAGTCGAACTGGATTTCGATTTAGACTACCAACCGGCTGGATCGCTGCTGCTGATCGAGAATGAGCCGCAACAGGCTATGATGGTGGAGCGCCGGCAACATTTGGAAGCGGCTGGACTGCAGGCCAGATTACTGGGGCGAGATGACCTTATCCAAATGGAACCTTTTCTCAATCCCGAGACCGTCATTGGGGGGCTGTACCATCCCAACGAGGGGCAACTCAACCCCTTTAAACTGGTACATGCTTATGTTTTGCGGGGGCGACAATGTGGTTTAGACCTGGCTACACACACGCCAGTGATTGGTCTCACCACTCAAAGTGGCAAAATCACCGGCGTTTCAACCCGCACTGAGCATCTTTCAGCCAATTATGTTGTATTAACCACCGGAGCCTGGACCCGGAGATTAGGTCGCACTGTTGGCTTAGAGATCCCAGCCGAATGGATACGGGGCGAAGCCATCATCACCGAAGCGATTTCGCCCTCCATTTCGAATGCCATGTCCAGAGCCAGTTTTTTTGAAGAGGCCGATAATCCAATAGAAACAGTGGTGGCCCTGGCGCTCAAACAGCGCCCCGATGGCAATGTCATGCTGGGTGAAGCCATCACCAGCATGAAAAAACACAACCGCGATGTGGCAGCAAATTCGATTGCGGGCATGGCTGATGAAGCCCGGCGGCGATTGCCGCGGCTCAAACAGACCACAATCCTCCGCAGCTGGGGGATTCCTGTGGCGCATACAACGGATCAGCGCCCTCTGTTAGGGCCGGTTGAAAGCATCGAAAACCTGTTCGTGGCCGCAGCCCTGAAAAGCACCATTGTGCTGACCCCCATTGTCGGTGAAGTCATTGCTAAAATGATCACCGGTCAGGCCATTGACCCCCGTTTTGCTGATTTTTCCCCCTCACGAGAAATCTTATAGACTTGAGTGTTAGGCCATTTCTTGTAATAATTCTACGCAGTCTTCTTCAGTTGCAACGCGGGGGTTATTTTTGATCAACACCATTCGCAGGGTTTCAGATGCCAGGGTTTTCCGGATTTCGTCCGCCAGGGGCAGGTCAATTTCCTGCAAGGTGGTGGGTAAGCCTAAATCAGCAACAAAGGTTTTGACAGCCTCGAAGAGATCACCAACACCTTGCCCCGCTTCCAGACCGAATATTTTCTGCAAGGTTCTCATGCGCTCAGAGGCAATACCCGGCGCGTTAAACCGCAAGGCATACGGCAAAATCAGGGCGTTCGAGAGGCCGTGGTGTAGATGCCCATAACCGGAAAGCGGCCCAGAGAGCGAATGCACCAATCCTAAGCCGGCATGGTCCATGGCAATACCACCCCATAGGGCTGCCAGCATCATTTTCTCTCGGGCTTGGATATCTTTGCCATCAGCGACTGCTCGCGGCAGATACTCGTAGGCTGTACGCAAGGATGCTAAGGCAAATTGATCCGTAAAGGGGTTTGCCCGTAGCCCGATATTGGCCTCCAGGGCATGGATGAAGGCATCCATGCCTGTGGCTGCCGTCAGGTCAGGGGGAAGGTCGCGGGTCAGTGCCGGATCGACGATCGCCACGTGTGGGAACATCAGCGGGCTGAGCACACCCTTTTTGAAGGAGTTTTTTGGGTCAACGACCACGGCCACTTTGCTGACCTCGCTGCCGGTCCCCGCGGTGGTTGGGATGGCGACCAGAGGAGCACT
This sequence comes from uncultured Anaerolineales bacterium, assembly GCA_964419495.1. Taxonomy (GTDB): domain Bacteria; phylum Chloroflexota; class Anaerolineae; order Anaerolineales; family UBA11858; genus NIOZ-UU35. Next base: position 24,911 of record CAYQQX010000012.1, on the reverse strand, counting down.
GCGCAACGTGATGGCCTTGCCTCCCCATTGGTAGTCGCTGTATGTCCCGTCGTTGCTCAATAGCATGGCAATCCCCTTAGCAACGTCAATGGGACTGCCGCCTCCCAGCGCGACCAGAACGTTGATCTTTTCGCCACGAGCCAGAGCCAGACCCTCGGCAACTTCGTCCGTGGTGGGGTTGCTGGTCACGCGCGTGAAAAGTGTTACACGGATATTCTCAATTCTCACAGCGGCTGCCAGATCATCTACCAGCCCCAGCTTTTCTAGTCCTGGATCGCTGACCAATAAAATGTGATCGGCACCCAAATTTTTTAATTCTGCGGGAAGCGCGATGTTTGCGGACTGCCCAAAAACAATTTTGGTTTTCAGGTGAAAGTTAAACATTGGGTAATATCCTTTTCGTGTGATGCGGGTTCTCCAGAGTGTTCACTCAGTCCATGGAGTGGGATTGGTATCACGGGGGGGCGCGGCGTGGCAACTTCGAGTTGGTCTATCGGTTGGTCTGTTTGTTGGGATAGCAGTTCTGCGACTACATGTCCACACATTCTTCCCTGGCAGCGGCCCATCCCCGCGCGGGTCAATTTGCGCAGGATCCCCAAGGTGGTTGCTCCCTCAGAGATCATCTGTCGGACATCTGCGACCCGCACCCCCTCACACCGGCAAATGACAGTGTCATCCGTCAGTATATCGAAAAGTTGAGATGGGAAGGGAAACAGGGTGTTGATAACATTCGAAAAATGTCTTTGCTGTTTAAGATTTCGCCGAACTAGAGACACTCGTTCAGGATGGATTGCATTTCCCAAAGCTTGAGCTACCCCCAGGGCAGCTAACTGTCCCTCATAAACGGCGGTGTCTTTTCCTCCAATCCCAGCACCATCTCCGGCGGCGTAAATTCCTCGAACGGTGCTCTCCAGCCATTCATCCCTTACAGGAATCCAGCCTCCTAATTTTGGATCATAAAAATGGTCGCAGCCTGCTTGGCGAGAGAGCTGCACCGCAGGGTTGAAGCCATATCCTAAACAGATGGTGTCTACAGCGATATTTTCCTGTCTCGAGCCGTCGATAGGCCCAATGATGGCCCCTGTTACTCGCTCTTCTCCCTGCGCTAAGAGCACCGTATGGCCCCAGCGAATGGATTTGATCGCTCGTAAGGCTGCGATGCCTTCCTTCAAGCGTTCACCCTGACCCCAAAGGTGAGGGGCGTATTGCCAGCTGTGCAAAGGGAATGGATTGGCATCCAGCACACGGACGAGTTCGGCCCCAGCGTTGATCAAATGGTGGGCGAGTATCCATTGAAGCGGCCCTGTCCCGCTGATTAGGATTCTCTGCCCGGGTAAGATATGTTGGTGTTTGACGAGGATCAATGCTGCGCCGACTGTCATCACCCCAGGTAGCGTCCAACCAGGGAAGGGGATGGGGAGCTCATAAGCCCCAGGAGCGAGAATTACTTTTTGGGCGAACAGCCGCCGAGGTACATCGTTTGGTCCGTACAGGCAAAGCATGTGTTCATCATCTTCTGGAAAAATCCCCCAGACCGTTGTGTCGTGAAAGGTTCGAATTTTGGCCTGTTCGAGATTGTCTAGAAGAGTTGCCCTCTCAGCTAGATGTGTTCCCTTAAATTCGGGTGGTGTCTGGCGGTAGACTTGCCCACCTGGCAGTGGCTCTGAATCAATCAAAACAGGCTCAATCCCCAAACGAGTTGCCTCAATGGCGGCCGCCATTCCGGCTGGTCCAGCGCCAATGATGGCTAGTTCGCAGGTTTTATTCATGATCGCACCCCCTGGTTTCAATCACCATCCCTGCAGTGATGAGTGTGGCACAGGCCCGGATATTGGGCAGCCCGTCGATCGTTACCAGACAGTTGAAACACACACCCATGCCGCAGAACAAGCACCGGGGAGCGTGAGCATTTTCGTCCTGCTGGAAAATGATATTCCCGTTGGCTAGTAAAATGGTGGCTACGGTTTCACCCGCATAAGCTTCTACGGCATGTCCGTCGACAGTTACGTAGATCGGCTCGCCTCGCGTGCTAGGGATACGTTTAGCTATTTTTTCTTTAGTCATATCATTGTTTACGAAAACCGGGCAGGGGAATATGCACTCAGATCGGCGGACAATTCTTTGCCTAGGATCATCTGCGCCATCCACTCGCTGACGACGGGAACTGAGGTGATGGTTTGCATGAAGCCAGCGGCTACGAAGAGATTATCGCAGCCGGGCACCCAACCGATGATCGGATCTTCATCGGGGGTAAAAGGGGTTGGTACGCCCCAGGCCCGAACGATATTGACATTCGCCAGATCGGGATACAATTTGAGTAAATCTGTTGAAATTCCTGTCAGGCCCCAGGCATTCGTATTGGTATGAAGTTGGGAAGTTTTCTCGACGGCCTCGGTGACGATTAGCGCTCCGTGAGCATCCTGGTTGAAGCCAACGGCAACGGCCTGATCCTTGCCGTGGATGAGATCGTAAAAATTAGCCAGGGCGATAGTGTTGTTAAGAGTCAGCGGAACCGGATCGGTGATAAAGGCCTGGGCATGAGTGAAATAGACCGGGAGGTCAACCCCAGCCAATTGTAAGACTGGTGCAGTCCAGGCGCCGCACATGACGATGAATTGATCCGCGGAATAGCAGCGCCCTTCAGCCTCGACCGCGGCAATCTTATCGCCCTTCAGGTGCATTTTGGTGACAGGGCTATGGGGCAGCAAAGTTGCCTTATGGTGCTGGGCAGCTTTGGCGAATGCCCAACAATACAAAAATGGGTTGAGCCAACCTTCGATGGCGTAAGCGGCGCCCCAATATTCAGCAGTATCCAGATAGGGTTCAGCTTCTTCTAAGGCGCGTTGATCCAACATCTCGGTCGAGATACCAGCATCTGTTAGGATTTTTGCACGTTCGGCCCATTCATCCCAATGCTGCCCCGAATTGATCAATACTAGAAGACCTGTGCGCCGGAACTCAAATTGCATTCCCAATTTATCTTCAAGGGTTTGGAGCTGGGAGAATCCCTCCCGGATCACAGACAGGCTGGATGAATCGAGTTTTCCCTCAGCAACCTGTGCACGACCCGCGCAAGCTGCTGATGATCCTCCACCGATGTCGCCCGCCTGGAGCAACAAAAGGCGCGCTCCCATCCGTGCTAGATGGTAGGCTGTGGATAGCCCCAACATACCCCCACCGATGACGATGATGTCATAGTTTCTGGTCATGAGTCTCAACGATACAGGTGACAGGCATTTCGCAAGTGCTGCCACCTGTGGTTACTAATCTTCATTCCAAATCGCATCCAGGGCGTCATGGGATATATCGAAAACAAACCCTTTGGGCTGCGATTTTTCGGTTTCAAAATAAGCAGGCAGGCGGTCGTCATCTTTGGTGAAGCCAGCGGCGCGGTTGAAAGCCATTTCGAGGGCGATGACACGTTTGCCAAGCTCGTCCATCCAGCTGTCCTGGAGTTCGATCCCATAATGGGCTGTGAGCATATATTGGACGATGTCTGCACGCATGGCGGTCGCGCCCAGGTTGAAAACGCACAAACCCAAGGCGTCGTATGCCGCGCGCTGGATTTGGGCGTTACGCGAAACCCGGACGGCACTCTCGGGGTCTTCGTGTTTGACTGGTGCGAACAGGGTCAGGCCGGCAGTGTGGTCAGCGCCTTGGGGGGATGTGGCATAAGTCACGCCGGTTCCTTTGACCACGCGTGGGTCGTAGGCGCTCAAGGCCTGGCCTTTGACGGCTGGGATGCGTTTGACGCCTAGGGCCTTGCCGGTAGCGACGGTGCCATCCCCTAGCATTTTTCCCAGCGCGGTTCCTTTCCCAATCTCAGCAACCAGCTCAATTGCCCGTTCCGCATCCCCAAAATGGGGCAGGTCAGCCTGATCGTAGGGGGGCGGTGCTGTCCCCTTTTCGGCGGCTTCCATCATCACACCCAGAGCGGCGCCGATTTCGATGGTGTCCAGACCGATGTCGTTACATAGGTGATTAATTCTCGCAACATCGTCCAGCGAATCGATCCCGATATTCGCGCCGCAAAGCCCGATGGTTTCAAATTCAACCGGAGCCGCGGCTAATTTGCCATCTTCATCAGGGAAAATATTGCTGCACTGGATGACGCACCCTGCCATGCAGGCTTCACTAGGTGTCCCCATGCCGCCGCGCGCTTCGATCAGGTCACGCATAGTTTCGCCGCTCAGAGATTCGGCGTTTTCCATGCAGCCCTGGCTGAAATTTTGCACCGGTAAACCGGCCAAGATTTGCACCGGCATGACTGTGGATGCAGTACCATATTCTCGCAGTACTTTCACTCTTTCGTTAGCGGCCACAAAGCGGTTGAATTCTATCGACGATTTTTTTGCTTTTACTTTTTCGACATTGTGATCTGAGAGATCGGCCTTGCGTATCAGGATAGCCTTGAGACCCTTGGCTCCCATCACTGCTCCTAAGCCCCCGCGAGCGGCAAGTCGAAAAGGTTTACCTTGTTCATCAGTGACCGCGATCCCAGCAGCTTTCAGGTGTTGCTCACCCCCCGTACCGATACTGATGACAACATACTTATCCCCAATATCATTGTGAAGTTTTCTAGCTAGGGTTTCGTTGCCTAATCCCCAATATTGACTCGCATCGGCAAATCGAACACCATTTTCGTCCAAAATGATGATCGAGGGAGATGATCGGCGGTTGGTTCCGATAATCGCCAACGCCCGATAACCCAGGACGGCAAGGCTGTCTCCAGCCATTCCACCTGCATTGGCTTCTTTGATGCCGCCAGTGAGGGGGCTTTTAGCACCAATCGATAGACGTCCACCGGTAGAAATACGTTTCCCAGAAAGGGGGCCAGATGCAAATACCAGGGCATTTCCCAACCCCAACGGGTCTGTTTGAGGGTCGACCAGTTCGGTAACTAACTGGCTGGTCAGTAAGCGACCTCCGACTAAGGGGTCGGCTAGTTTTTTCTCTTCGCTTGTTTCTGTCTGGAGGTCAATGTAGAGGATTTTCATATGGTGTCAATCCTGTTATAAAACTCTATGTGATTACCGATTGATGTTAGAATACCAGGCGTTTGAAAACCCTATCACAATTTCCGGGAGCCAGCAATGCGATTCGTGCGATATTTGGGAAGATCATTTGTAAAAATATATTTTGACATGTTCAATATAATCATAGTCAATATTTTATGGGCTTTATTGACCCTTCCCATTATTACAGCGCCAGGGGCTATGGCAGGGCTTTTTTATGCAACAAATAAATTGGCCAAAAATGAAGTTATCAACTCGAGAATTTTCTTTGATGGATTTCGGAAGTTCTTTTGGGTGAGTTGGCGGTGGGCACTCCTGAACATAATAGTGTTTCTGGCGATCTACATGAATTATGAATATTACCTTAACGCAGATGGCCCCAATGCGAAGTGGTTGTTAGGGATTGTTATTGGGTTTGGCATAATTTGGATCATGCTCCAGCTTTTCATTTTTCCATTACTCATCGAGCAGTACGAAAAAGGCCTGCTAAATGCTGTACGTAGTAGTATCTTGTTATTTTTCAAGCACCCTGGTCCAGCTTATCTAACAGCCTTCTTGGTTTCTGCGTTTGCACTTGTAAGTATTTGGTTGTTTGGTACTCCATGGTTTATTTTCTTGGGAGGGCTGTGTGCTTACCTGATAACAACAACTCTGATGTACGTATTAGGAAAAACGCAGTACGTGGATCCGACTGTACGTTAATTATTCAGGATGTTCATCCTAATACATGAGTCTGGAATAGCTCGATGCCAGATACGCTTGGCTCATCTACAAACCTCAGGATAAGTAAGTCCACACCAATTTCGATGTAGGCTGAAATCTGATCAAAAATTTCAACGGGGGTCCCAAGCAGAGTTACATCGCCAGGCCAGGAATCATATGCTCTCATTTTTTCTTCAGCTTCCTGCTTTGTAGATGCAATACTGACATTCCCCATCCATGATTTTCGAATATCGCTGGCAGATCGACCAATTTCCTGGCAATAGCCTTCCAGAATTTCAGTTTTTCTTGCAAAGTCATCCAGGGAGGCGCCAGGTAAATTCCACCAATCGGCATGTTGAGCGACGACTTGTAGTGTCAATTCCTCTCCCCCTCCACCCACCATAAGCGGTGGTGGAAGCGACGGTTTTGGGAAACAAGTTGCCTGATTGATCTGATAATACTCCCCGATAAAGGTTGACTCGTCCTGGGTCGGATCCCACAAAGCTTTGCAAATTTGTATGGTTTCTGCCATTTGGGCGATACGTATAGTTGCCTTGGGGAAATCGTAGCCATATGCATGATATTCTTCAGCATTCCAACCGGCGCCCAAACCTAGAATGAACTGACTTGCGCTCAACTGCTGTAGAGTGGCAGCCATTTTCGCCAACAAGGCCGGGTTACGGAAACTTTGACAGGTTACAATCGTTCCAAAGATTAGTTCCTGAAACTGACCTGCCAGATAACTCAGGGTCACAAAAGATTCTGGAAGGTCAGCCTTGCCTGCCATCAAGTGATCTGGTGTCCAAACTGAATGGAAGTGGCCGCTGATCTTTCCTAGAACATGCTGAACATGTGATAGATAATCTGTCGATTTTGCCGGCATGCGCTGACGACCTGTGGGCAGGATCCAGCCGAAATCGGCTTGTTCTTTCAAATTCGTCATAATCTTACAGAAGGGGGGGATTCCCTGTGCTAAACAATTAGATATTCCAAAGGTCTACCAGCCAGGTAATTGTTGATATTTGCATAATCTCCGGAGCGGTCTGGTATCGAACCATCGTGCTTAGCAGTGCCCGCGGCGGTGTGAGGGGTCAGCAGGATATTGAAACCATCTTTAGCCGCGGCGATCAGGGGGTTATCAACCAAAATTGGTTCGTATTCGAATGTGTCCAGGGCTACTCCGGCTAGTTTACCAGTACGAACCGCATCGGCAAGAGCAGCTTCATCGATGGTACTGCCGCTGCCGCAACTGATCAGGTGGGAGCCAGCTTTCATCTGCTCGAAAACGGCTGCGTTCAAGAGCATGTCGGTGCCGGGAACGAAAGGTAGCAAATTTACCAGGACATCGCTGCGGGAGAATAATTCATCTTGGGAAACGTAAATTAGACCCAAATTGGCCTCGATCTGCTCTGGCAGGCGCGAGCGTTTGTTGTACAAGACGGTGCAGCCCCAGCCTTTCATGCGCCGGGCAAATTCCACACCAATCTCACCAAATCCGATGATGCCCACTGTCCGTTCCCAGATTTGGCCGACCCCAGTGCGCCCTGACCAGTTATAGGCAAAGGTGTCCTCATCTGTGCGGTGACTTTTTCCCCATTCGGGGCTGGCTGCTAGTGCAATAGCTTCTGCTTCCCGCAATTTCTTGCTGACAGCTAGCATCTGCATGACCAGGTGTTCTGCCACTCGAATTACCCCGCCGATGGGTTTGTAGCATACTGCTACTCCGGCTTGGGCTGCAGCTGTCAGATCGATATCGTGGACTAATGAACCCAAACGTTGGATCAATTTGAGTTTAGATGCACTTTGTATGATATTCGCATCGATGAGTCCAAAGCGTTCAGAGATCAAGAACTCAGCATCTCCTATGGCATCTACCAAAGTAGCTTTGTCGGGTGCGCGCAGCATGGTGATATCTAGATTTGCAGGTGCACTTTCCAGCACAGTTTGCTGGTGAAACTCCCCTCGGTCTGTTGTAAAAATGACTTTGTATTTCATAGTGGATTCCTTTTATCACAGATAATCAATATCGAATTATTGAATAGGGATCATCATATCCTCAGATAATGCGGCAAACTGTGAAGTAAATATAAATAATGCTGTATGTGTCAAGTAAAAATGTACCCAATTATCTAACTTACGTCAAGTAGCAATGAATATAGTGTGCGGGAATTAAGTTATACTTGACACGGACAGATTAATGCTTTATCCTATAGATTGACAAGGTAATCCCCGTTGGTCTCTTTTCTGAGTACATACAAAAAATTTTCGAAAATATATATCCATCACCTGATTGGTAATAATAAATGGCTATCAAGCTAGAAAAAACAGATGCCAAATTTAGTGAAGCGCATCAATTTTCCAAAGGGTCAACAAATTTGGAAAATTGGAGTGCTTTTTTTTGTTTCAACAATGCATTTTCGCAAAAAACACTCAGGTGGCAATGATCCACAATAAAATACGACGCGCGGTCAAATCTGGTGTACTATTTTCAGGTACAGGTGAGAGCTATTCTCTGGTTAACAATTTATTGACAATTTCTTAATCGCACAGTGGTTCGTTGTTAACCAAACAGTGCTAGACTCGCCAGGCTGTTATCGTTCGAAAGCAATATGGCCACGATAGCACTAAGCAAAAAATGTTTCAAATGAAAGGAGGTGGTTGTTTCCAACAATAGAATATAGATATGTTTGAAAATTGCATAAAACTTACAAATCAAATGTCTAAGGAGTAAAAGAATGAACAGCAAGAATAAAGCTTTTTTGTTCGTAATAATCTTCGCACTGTTGGCAGTATCTCTGGCAGCGTGTGCCCCTGCAGCACCGGCTGTTGATACAGCGGCCGAAGAAGCTGCAGCCCAGCTTGCCGAGATGGAAGCTAAACTGGCCGAAGCAGAGGCCAAAGCAGGAGAAGCATCTTCAGCTAGCGAAGATGAACTTGCAGCTGCTCAGGCGGAGCTAGAAGCAGCTCAGGCGGCGCTGGAAGATGCCCAGGCAGCTGCCGAGGCTGCAGAGGCTGCTGCGGCGGCTTCGGTAGATACTGAGGTTGATTTCCTCACCTGGTACCAGTACGATGAAACCAACGAAGACCCAGCCAGCGACGAGCGCGTTGGGAATCAGTATCTGCGTGACACCATTCCACAGTTCAACGAGGAATTCGAAGGCAAATGGAACTGGGTCAACCGCCCCAAAGCCTGGGACAAGATGCCTCAGGAACTGGTTGCAGCCGTGATCGCTGGCGGCACCGTGCCCGACATCATCGAATTGGGCAGCCAGAACATTATGATTTATTACAACAACGGCGCCCTGCAAGACCTATCAGAATGGGCACAGGCCCAATCTTGGTGGGCCGATATGGACCCCAGCGGCATCGCATCCTGTACCGCCCCAGATGGCAGCTTGCTGTGTATCCCAGGAGCCATGCGCCCGCACCTGACCTACGTCTGGGCTGATATGTACCCTGATGGCTACCCCACCACACCGGAAGCCTTCGTAGAAAATGCCGAACGCCTGAAAGCCGAAGGCAAATTTGCCTGGACTTACTTCGGTTCCACCGCTTATGGCGGCAATGGTGTTGGCCGTATGGTCTGGTCGCTGATTTCATCTTATGGCGGCACCTATGAAGATGGCGAGGGCAATATGTACCTCACTTCCCCAGAGACTGTGGCAGCCATCGAATTCCTGCGCATGACCGTCTCCGAGGGTTACAACCCCGAGACCGTTTTCGCAGGCGGCTTTGTGGAAGAAGATTCCTTCAAAGATGCCTCCGCTGGTGCGATCCCCACCGGTTTGTTCGGTTACCGCTATATCAACCCCCTGACCGCTCCTGATGGCACTGCATACAGCAAAGGCAGTGCTGATGATATGCTCGACGCAATTGCCGCCGGAGACGTGGTCTTGCGAGCAATGTTTGCACCTGAAGGGCAGACCCCGGGTTGTGGTATCGATATCCAAGGGTTTGGCGTTCCAGTTGGTGCCGCGAATATCGAGGCTGCTTATGATTACATCAATTGGGTGATGACCCCCGAACAAAACCCGAGGTTCGTCCTGGAACCAGGTGCTGGCTTCCCCGCCAACCTGGCCATGCTGGATCACCCCGATCTGCAGCTCCCGTTCTACCAGGAAGCGGCTGTCGCTTTAGAGAGCAGCGTCTGTACCCCCTGGTACGGCACACTGGAGAATCGTGAATTGGCCGCCGAAATGATCATGAACGTGATCTACAAGCTGGTCAAAGAAGATCCCACCGCTGATATCGTCACCGAGTTGACCGCCGTTCAGGACGAATACAACGCCGGCCGCTAATTTCTGTAAACCGGATGTACCACGCATTGTAAATGTTTAACTAAATGCAAGGTGACAAGGTGTTGTTGATCCCTTGTCACCTTGCTGCTTATTTATTGTTATTATCTTTGCTCATACATGAATATTAACTTTCTGAAATTCAGTTGCTTTGGTTTTCCTGATGTCGAAAGGAGTATCGATGATTAAAGGTTCCCTCGCCGAGACTATCAGGACATGGTCCCGAAAATCTCTCCCTTTTTGGCTTATCCTGCCAACGCTGATCGTTTTAATTATTGTTCAGTTTTATCCGGCATTTTACACCACCTGGTTGAGTTTCCATGATCGCACGCCTAAAGGGGAATGGGACTATGTCGGCATCGAAAATTTCACTCGTTTGTTCAATACCGCACTTTTCGAAGAAAGTATCGGGCATACGGTTATCTTTTTGGTTGGTTATGCGGCTCTAACACTAATCGCCGGATTTTTAATTGCCATATTGCTGAAACAGAATGTGGGGTTATCTGGGTTGTATATCACCCTGCTTTTCATTCCCTGGATCATCGCCGACATCATCGCCGGCATGGTTTTTCGGTTGCTGGTAGCGCCAGATTATGGCCTATTCTCAGGTTTTTTGCAGAGGCCGGAATTATTTCCCCCTAATGGGTTGTCTGTTCTAACAGCAGTTCGGCCTGCTCCCTGGTTTGGCGATTTTCCATTTCCGCCTTCTCCGGCAATGATCTACCTGATTCTGGCCGCCTGCTGGCGTGCATTGCCCTTTGTGACCCTGCTGATTCTGGCAGCTTTACAAACTGTCCCCAGAGAAGTTATCGAGAGCGCCCGTATTGATGGTGCTAACGGGTGGCAGCTCACCCGATTTATCACCGTGCCTTTGATCATGCCTGCCATGGTGGTGGCACTCTTCAACTTAATACTTGGAGGGATGAATGGTGTTGGAATGGTCTTCAGCTTAACAAGCGGTGGCCCAGGTACCACAACCTATTTATTGAGTTATTTCCTCTATGTCCTTGGATGGGCGCGCCTGGAATTCGGCCAAGCCGCGGCACTAGCTATATTAATTGCTATCGTCAATTGGATACTAATTTTAGGTGTGCTGCGTGTGACCCGCGTCAACGAAAGGAGCCGGTAGTATGTTAAAACTCAACGATTGGTCTCGAACGGTCTGGATAAATCGGTCAGTTAATATTGCATTGATTTTCGTCTGCATTTTTGCAATGGTTCCTATCGTAACTACAATTATCATATCCTTCAAAGAGCAGGCCGATATCACCCGAAAACCGCCCGTTATTCTACCTTGCGATACACCAACCAAATCATTTGACATCAGTGCCTGTCGCTGGGCTGTAGAGGGATACCAACGCGTTTTTGCTCCTAAGCCATCTGACGATGCCCTGTTAGGTTTTCAATTAACTGGCAACTTGGTCCGCACCTACATTCCCAACACCGTTATGTATGCCAGCGGGACGGCTTTGTTTGTTGGTTTACTGGCAAGCTTGGCTGGATTTGCCTTCTCAAGATATAAATTCCGTGGGCATAATTTCTTGATGACTGCAATTTATGCCATCACAGGAATCCCTCTGTTGACAAATATACTTGCGCTTTACCACATGGAAATCATCCTGCGAAAGAATTTGCCATTTTTTGATGACCGTGTTTTTCTAATTTTCGTTTATCTGGGATTTTACCTGCCTATCAGTGTGTGGATCATGAAAGGCTTCTTTGATGCCATCCCGGTGGAGATGGAGGAGGCGGCTCTTATTGAGGGTTGTACGCCGGTGGGTGCTCTTTTCCGGGTGACGATGCCGCTGGCCACCCCTGGCATTATCTCTGTTTTCTTGATGACATTTGTAAGTGTCTGGAACGAGTTCATCGTAGCTTATTTGCTTGTTGCTGAAAATGAATATAAACCAGCCATGTTTGGTTTGTATGATTTCCTCAGTCAAAATATCATCAATTACCAGGTCATTGCGGCTGCTTGTATAATTATTGCATCACCAATCGTCGTTTTATTCCTCTTCACCCGGCGCACCTTTTTCAGCGCTATGGTTGAAGGTGCGGTCAAGGGATAATGAATTGTGTACCTGCGCCAGGAACGTTGCGCCTTTCTCCTGTTAAACCCAACCCCAATGGGGTTGAGGGAGGTCAGCTGTATCGAATTGTGGGTGATGCAACCGATTCGCCAATTCAGAAAGTTGAAATGGTGTCTGGGGTTGCATTGCCTGCACTTCCTGATAAGGCAAATTCGGCAGATTTCTCGCTTCGTATTTACCATTTCAATGATCTGCATGGCCATATTGTACGTTTTACCCCAGAGGGTTACGATGCAGTCTTATCTCGAATGGCATGGCAAATCTACTCAGACAGGCATAAATGCCACGCCAAGCCTGACTCAGCCGTCCTGGTGATCTCCGCTGGAGACGATTGTAGTGGTTCGATTTTCGATGAAATCCTGACAGATAAATCCCAGTCCGTTCCTGTTCACTCAAGCTACCAGCTTTATACTAAACTAGGTGTGGACGCGGCTGGATTGGGTAATCATGATCTGGATCGCGGCCTTCCATTTTTGGCAAAAGCCATCGGGAGCAATGCCCATTTTCCAATTCTTGCAGCCAACCTGAAAGGTTGTCAGGAGATTCTAGATATTTGTCATCCCGCGGCAATCCTGCTTGTCAAGGGAATCCGCATTGGATTGATCGGTCTGGTCACGAGTGCTGAAACCCGCCTCGACCCCGCGATCTGCCAGATTGTTGATCCCATCCCGGTGGTGAACAATCTGCTTCCAATGATGCGCCAACTATGTGATGTACTCATCATTATCAGTCATTTGGGTTACTGTCTGGAAACGAGCACAGTTCCAATGGCTGATGCTGGGGATGTTGAATTGGCTCGTAGCCTACCGCATGGCAGTGTAGACCTTATTGTGGGAGCACATTCCCATAGTGTGTTGAATTTGGATGGATTGTGCACAGAGAATATTGTCAATGGCATCCCCATCGTCCAAACAGGCGCAAACGGAGAATATCTGGGCCAGGTTGACATCACCATTCGGGGAAAAGATGTCACAGTGACGGATGCCTGCTTGCTTCCTCTAGAAAGCCTGCCAGTCGATCAATCTTTCGAAAAAGAGCATGTACTGCCCTTTGTTAGTCAAGTGCGTGATCTTATGGACCAACAGTTGGGTCAGGTTGAAGATATTCCTGAGTTCAGCACGAAAGTTGTACTACAAGATTTTGCGAAACGGGAATTGGCGCTGGCTAACTTCGTTACCGATGCTCTGGTAGATCGCCTGGAACAGCGAGGGAGGCCTGTAGATTTTGCCATGATTGATGCCTCCGCGCTTCAATGCGGATTGCCGTATGGAAAACTGACTTTTGGGGATTGCTTCGAGGTCATGCCATATGCAGACACCATTTGGATTTACCAAATCACCGGTTATCAATTAAAAGAGCTAATTGTTGACAATGCCCTGCGCCTTGACCGCTTAGGTGAACCCCACACCGAACGCGGTTTTCTGCAGTTCAGCCGCGAATTGCACTATAGCATTGCCTTGGGCAAAGAGCGCTCGGATGCTCGTGTATTGGATATCACAATCGATGGAATATCGCTTGATGAGCAATCAGAACGAGTTTATCATGTAGCAACATCTTGTTTCTCACGCTCATTAGCCGCACCGTGGGAATCCGAATGGTCGCTCGATTCAGATAATTTACTTGTGAAGCTGCACAAATATCCCTATACCAAGACTGATCTCTTGCTGCGCCATGAACTGGTTGCTTATATTCGCGAGCAAGGTGGTGTAACCCGCTCATCTGGTGCACAATGCGATGGACGTCTTCAAGTGGAGTTTGATGATGGAATCTATGATAAAACACAAAGTTCATGAATTTGTTCAAGAAGTCAGTGGGCAAAACCACGCTATGGCGGGTGCCGTAATAGCGCTTTCGGCGGCACAAGCAACAGCACTCGGTCATGCTTGCGCCCGTATCAGTTTAGATAATCTAGATGCAGGTGACGAAACGATTGCATCACAAATTGAAGCACTGGCAAAGATTATTACTCAACTGTTGGAATGGTGTGACCGTGACGCAACCGCGATTGCAGAATTTGTAGCGCTCAGGGAATCGGGGCAGGAGTTAGCAGGCCAGCGATTATTATGCCAGGCCCCTGCACAAGTAAGTCGTCTCTCAATAGATGCCGCGAGTATCTTGAAAAATGCCCGTACATTCGTATGTGAGAAGGTGCAAGACGATCTAGAGATGAGCATCAGCCTGCTTGCTGGTACAGCCAGGGCAGCTGTGCTGTTGTTAGACAGCAATTTGCGTATTTGGCCAGAGAAAGACTTGTTAGCAGAGTTTGAGTCTGTATTGATAGAATTGGAAAGTAATATTGAAAATATTCAGCCGAAGAAAAGAATACGAGGCTAATATGGGAACTGTACTCATCGAAAATGGCGCAGTTGTTACAGTAGATGATGACCAACAAGTTCATCGCCAAGGTTATGTCTTCATCGAAGATGATTTAATCACCGCAGTAGGCGCTGGTGATGCACCATCACAATATAAACGCGCAGATTCTATCATCGACGCGTCCTTGATGGCTGTCATGCCGGGGATGGTGAATGCCCATACCCATCTTTTCCAAACATTCATTCGCGGTCTGGCAGACGATAGACCTTTGTTAGATTGGTTGAAAGTTGCTATATGGCCAGTGGCTGAAGTTATGACCGAAGAAGATGCCTACGTGGCAGCTTTGCTGGGCCTGGTGGAAAACATTCGTGGTGGAGCAACAGCAGTGATTGACCATCAATACATCCATACTGAGCCCGGCAATGACGATGGAGTCTGCCGTGCTGCTGATGAAACCGGACTTCGATTTATGCTGGCGCGCGGTTGGGCTGACACCAACTACCACCCAACATTGATGGAGGCCCCTGAGCGAATCTTATCTGAGACCAAACGCCTGCGCGAAAAATGGCAAATAAATGGCAATGGTCGAACAAAAGTTGAATTCGGGCCGCTCATCCCTTGGGGCTGTACCGATAAAACCATGCTGGAATCTCATCGAATCAGTCAGAATTGGGGAGCGGGTACGCATATTCATATTGCCGAAACTCAGGCTGAAATTGAAATGAATTTGCAGTCTCGTGGAAACCGTCACATCGAATGGCTGGCCGAGCTTGGGGTACTAGGTCCCAAATTCCAATTGGTTCACAGCGTTTGGTTGGAAGATCATGAAATTGATCTCATCGCTGAACATAATGCTGTTGTTGTTCACTGCCCGGTTAGCAATATGTACCTGGCATCTGGCGTGGCGCGTATCCCTGAGATGCGCAAGCGTGGTATCCAGGTTGCATTGGCAAGTGATGGTCCTGGGAGTAATAATCGTCAGGACATGCTTGAATCACTGAAATCCACTGCATTACTGCACAAAGTAAATACCTTAGATGCCATGGTTTTGTTGCCAGAAGATGTGATTTGGATGGCCTGTCGGGGTGGCTCTGTTGCATTTGGTATGCCAGACCAAATAGGTTCGTTGGAACCAGGCAAAAAGGCGGATATGGTGCTAATTGATCTGGATACGCCCATGGCGATGCCGGTACATAGCGTTCCTTCTGCCCTGGTCTATAATGTCAGCAACCGCGATGTTGATACAGTTATGGTGGACGGCAAAATTTTGATGCGGAACAAAGAAATCCTGGTACTGGATGAAAAAGCGCTTCTGGCCCGTGCTCGTCAGACCTGTGCAGCTTTATTTGAACGGGCAAAGGTCATTCTCGACTAGATGTTATAAAAATGCAAGAAGTGTTTCAGATTTTTGCATTTCAAGAAAACATTAGAGGTAAATATGAAACTAAAAGGAAAAACCGCACTAATCACCGGGGGGGCTGTCCGGGTTGGAAAGGCTATCACCCTGGAACTGGCTCGCGCGGGAGTTAACGTGGTGATCAACTATCACAGTTCTGCAGATGCTGCACTGCAAACATGCGATGAAGCGCGCGCGTTTGGAATGGGTGCCTTAGCAATCCGGGCAGACATTGGAGAGCAAATTCAGGTCGAGAAAATGGTCGCCGCGGCGGTTGATCAGTTCGGGAGTATTGATATATTGATCAACAGTGCTTCCCTGTGGCGGCAAACGCCATTTCCCACGGATGATCTCACTGACTGGCATCGAGTTACAAATATCTTAATCAACGGGTCATTCTACTGTGCCAACGCCATTGCTCCGTTGATGCTGGAACAAGGCGAGGGCGCCATTGTCAACATCGTAGATTTGGCGGCTTTTGAGCCGTGGCCCAATTACATCGCGCACAGTGTTGGTAAATCCGCGCTGCTGGCTTTAAGCCGTCAATTGGCTTTGGAGTTGGCTCCAGCGGTGCGGGTCAATGCTGTTGCTCCAGGCCCCGTGCTACCGCCCCCAGACTACAGCGAGGAGAGAATCGCCAAGACTGCTACTCGAACGTTGCTCAATCGTTGGGGTACGGCTGAAGATGTCGCTGAAGCCGTACTATTTTTTGTGAAGGCAAAATACGTGACCGGGGAGGTGCTGGCTGTCGATGGCGGTGAACATTTTGCTCATCGTAAGTTGAGAGAAGTATGACAACTGCACTCCTGGGTTTGGATGTTGGCACAACTTCGACCAAGGCCATTCTGTTTGATTCGATGGGCATGGAGTTAGCCCATACTACATCGCCATCATATAAAAATTTTATGCCCAATCCCGGTTGGGTGGAGCAAGACCCTGAGGAAATCTGGCAGGCAGTTTTAATCGCATTGCGCGGCGTGATGTCGCAGGTTGACAATGTGCAAGTTGTAGCGCTGTGCATGGCCGCCCAGAGTGGTTCACTGTTACCTGCCGACGAACGCGGCGAACCGGTTTATCCGTTAATTACCTGGATGGATGGCCGGACAGAGGGCCTTGTAGCCCGTTGGAAAAGCGCCGGAATTGAAAGGAGTGTCAAACCACTGAGTGGGTGGTCATTGTACCCGGGGTTGTGCCTACCCACCATAGCTTGGTTCCGTAAAAACGATCCCCAAACATTCGCGTTGGCCCGGCGCTATTTCTCCGTCAATGATTTTATTGCTTACCGCTTGACAGGAGAGATGATCAGCAACCCCTCAAACGGAGGCGGGATGCAGCTTGTAGACATCCACTCCGCGCAGTGGAGTGAAGAACTGTGCGAACTGGCTGGGATCTCACTGGAGCAGCTTTCTCACATCCAACCTGCCGGAAGCATCATTGGCGCGATCAAACCCGAAATTTGTGCCGAAACTGACATTTCAACGGAAGCCCTACTCGTTAACGGTGGCCACGATCAGGGTATCACCGCGCTGGGCTTGGGCATCATTGATCCTGGGAAATTACTGCTGGCCTGCGGCACAGCCTGGGTTTTTACCGGGGTGACGGATTCGCCCGATATGGATCGTATTCCCGCCCAACTTGATTTGAACTTTCACATCCCACCCCACCGCTGGACGATTTCTCAATCCCTGGGCGGGTTAGGAGCTTCGCTAGAATGGTGGCTTGGCCAGGCCTGGACAGGTGACCGCCATGAAAAATTTGCAGCCCTGGATCACGAACTCATGCAAACCCAACCCGATCAGCAGTCATTTTTCATCCCGCTTACTGGCGGCCATGATGATCCTGCTACCACTCGCCCGGGCGGATTTGTAGGTCTGCAATTGGCCCACACTCGCGCCGATATGGCTCGTGCTATCATGGAAAGTGCCGGGTTTGAACTGCGCTGGGCGCTGAGTGCGTTAAGGCAAGCCCAAATGCCCATCGAGCGGTTGTGGATGGTGGGTGGGGCTGCCAATAGCCCCCATTGGCCCGAAATTCTGGCGAATATCACTGGCATTCCGATCCAATTGCCGGGTTATGATAACTGGCCCGCACTTGGCGCCGCGCTCCTGGCAGGGTTGGGCGCAGGCTTGTTCGATAGCATTGAGACTGGCCTTATGTATTTCAAGAAAACAGCTCGGAATATTGAGCCGGATGAGCAGTTGATGGCTTTGTATAGCAGAAATTTCAAAGTCTATCAGACATATTGTTCTCAGGTTCGGAAAATCCATCAGGGTAGCTAAGCCAACTCAAAATCCAGGTGTAACATACCTGGACGATAGTATTAAAATAGACACAGATCAACAAAAAATCCGTGTCCCAAAAACAAGGAGTTCCAAATACATGAAAAAACCAATTGTCGCAATCACCATCGGGAAAGCGCATTACAAACGTATGTTCAGCCAGCAAGCCTTAGATGCGTTGGATACATTTGCGGAAGTGATCCATCACCACGGTGATGAGCCGACTGAAAAAGATGAATTGATGGCGCTATTGACCAATGCCGATGCCTGCATCACCAGTTGGGGCGTAGCGCAGCTCGATGCCGATGTGATGGCCGCCGCGCCAAACTTGAAGGCGATGGCCCATATGGGCAGCAGTACCAAGCGATTCGTGTCGGATGCCTTTTGGGCACGCGGTATGCACCTGACTAGCGCGGGGATCACCTTAGCGCGCAGCGTGGCTGAGACTACTGTAGGCTTGATGCTGGTTGGACAGAAACAAATCTGGCCTTTAGGGCAGCACGTGCGGGATGGCGGTTGGCGTGATGCGCCCGTCTGGGATCGTTGGTATTCGCGCGAACTGTTCCGCAAGCAGGTTGGGATCATCGGAGCCAGTAATGTGGGGCGGCATGTGATCAACCTGCTCGAACCCTACGACACGACGATTCTGTTGTACGATCCCTTCGTAAGCGCGGAAGAGGCCGAGGAGTTAGACGTGATCAAGATGGAACTCAACGAGTTATTGGCCCGCGCCGATGTGGTTTCACTCCACGCTCCAGCCAACAAAGACACGTACCAGATGATCAATGCTGAGGGCTTGGCGCTGATGAAGGACGATGCCCTATTGATCAACACCGGCCGCGGCTCCTTGATTGATGAGCAAGCCCTAATCACAGAACTTGAAAAAGGTCGTTTCTTTGCCTTCTTGGATGTCACCGACCCCGAACCGCCGGCTGCGGACAGCCCCCTACGTACCTTACCCAATGTTGTTGTAACCCCGCATATTGCTGGTTGCATTGAGAACTGCAATCATATGGGAGAGCTGGCTGTCGAGGAATTACGCCGTTTCTTCGCTGGAGAGCCTGCTGTTTATCAGATTACGCATGAGATGTTTCTACGTATAGCATAAAGCGAATTGCGTAAAAAGTATTTAATTGCGGAACACGCAATATATTGGATTTCTCACTAACTTTGTCGAAAGGATTTACACATCATGTCAGTTACACGAAGAATTAACCGCATTTTCCGCCCGGATGGTCGTGCCCTGATCGTAGCTTTCGATCACGGTATGCTCGATGGCCCTGCTCCGGGGATGGAGCAGCCCGGAAAGACCCTGGAAAAAATTGTTGCTGGCGGCGCGGATGCTATCTTGACCACCTATGGAACCGCAACCCGCTTTGCTAAAGAGATCGCTCCCCTGGGGCTGATCCTGCGAATGGATGGGGGTGGTACAAAACTTGGTGAAATGGGGCCGGGTTCCCAGTTTTACACCATCGAAGATGCTATTCGCGTAGGAGCCGATGCGGTCGCAGTCTCGGCTTTCCCGGGCGCTCCGAACGAAGAAGAATCCCTGGCTACTCTTGCCAAGGTGATCGGTGAAGCCCATGAATGGGGCATCCCTGTGATGGGCGAGATGGTCCCCGGCGGCTTCGATAGCCCCGATCATATGCGTACAGCCGAGAGTATTGCCATTGCTGCCCGCGTCGGTGCTGAACTGGGCTCAAATTGGATGAAGATACCCTATGCCGAAGGTTTTGAATGGGTCACTTCGACCTGTTATGTGCCTGCTGTGATTTTAGGCGGTGCAAAAAAGGGCAGCGAACGCATCATGCTGGAGAAAATCCGCGCCGCCCTTGATGTAGGCGCCAAAGGTGTAGCCGTTGGCCGCAACATCTTCCAGGCAGACGATCCCCAAGCTATGACAGCCGCCGTTGCCGCACTTATACATGAAGATGCGTCGATTGATGAAGCGATGGCAATTTTGGAAGGTGATCAATAATGATGCTGAATGCCTTCATACATATTCTGAGGTATAGAAATGAAACGTTTTGAAAATCAAGTAGCGGTCATCACCGGGGCAGCCAATGGAATTGGCAAGGCCTGTGCCATTCGCTTTGCCCAAGAGGGCGCAAATGTAGCCTGCCTGGATTTGGCCGATGAACTCAACGAGGCTGTGGCTGCCGAATGTCGGGAGTTAGGTACAGACGCATTGGCCATAAATTGTAATGTCACCAACAAAGAGAATATTCAAGCTGCCATCGACACGATCCTAGAAAAATGGAACCGCCTGGATATTCTGGTGACCTCTGCGGGTATCTATACCGGTTCACCACTGGCTGAAGTCCCAGAAGAACAATGGCAAAGAACTATCGATATCAACCTGACCGGGGTTTTCTTGACCAATCAGGTTGTGGCTCCCATCCTTATGGAGCAAAAATCTGGCAGCATCATCAATCTGTCTTCGATGGCTGGTAAGACCAGTTGGCCGGCATCGGCTGAATATTCGGCATCCAAGACTGGGGTGATTGGCTTAACCCGCTCGGTGGCAATGGAGATGGCTCCTTATGGTCCAACGGCCAACGCAGTCTGCCCGGGAAATACATTGACCGACATGGTGCGCGGCGTCGCTGCGAAGGTTGGTGAATTAGATGGGCTGACTGGTGAGGAATGGTTACAAATGCGGGCAAATGACACTCCCCTGAAACGCCTTGCCGAACCCTGGGAAATCGCCGGTGTGGTCGCTTTCCTGGCCTCAGAAGATTCTCGTTATTTGACAGGACAGGCTATCGAGGTGGATGGTGGTCTGATCATGTCCTGATTTTATATGGGGCGCGCGATGTATATTCTTTATTTGCTACCGTACATCTGGAGTATAGCCACAGATAAATAGGATAAATTGGATGTGAAGATAAAAAAAATCTGTATTGATCTTATTCATCTGTGGTCAATTTTTTGCGTAAATAGCTCCAAGTGGGTCTTCCAGAGCCCAATGTACGGTAGAGAAATTCTTTATAAAACCGACGAAAGTAGCGAATTATGAAAATCGGAAAGCAAGTCCATGAACGTCGAAAAGAGTTGGGTTTGAGCTTGCGTGACCTTGGCGAACTTGCAGGGGTGACAGCCAGTTTTCTAAGTCAGGTTGAAAACGATCAGGTTTCACCATCTCTGAATTCTTTGCAAAGCATTGCCACTGCGCTCAATGTGCCCATGTTCTCTTTGCTGAACGATACCCCCAGTGGGAACGTAGTCAGGATTGGCGAACGCCGCAGGTTCAGTTTTGAAGATTCGAAAATAAGTTACGACCTGCTGACACCTGATTTCACTCGTCAAATGATGGCGTATCTGATCAGTATTGAACCCCATGCCAAACGAACGGCACAGCCCCTTGCTAGGCCAACAGAACAATGGATGCACGTTGTTGAAGGCCAGATGAGGATTGTGATTGGTGATGAAACCTATTTGCTCGACTCGGGCGATACGGTTTACTATGATGGGGATTTGCTGCGGGAATTCGGGTCAATCAGTGATGAGAACCTGATCATTATGTGTTGTATCACACCACCAGTATTCTAAAACTCATATGGTGCTTTAAGAATCATCTAAGGATTTCAACTTGCAAAGAATTTCATCAAAATCATCACTCAAGGGCCAAGCAATAGTCTTCTTTGGAGTGGGGCTTGAACTACTCAGCGTGATGTTTCTCATCCGGCTTGTGGTAGATATAGGCAATCGAATATTTTCACCCTTTATCCCCCAGCTATCATTCGGATTAGGATTGACGATTGCTGCCTTTAGCTGGCTGTTGGCTTTACACGCTCTGCCAGGATTAGCCAGCCCAGTTATTGGCGTTCTGGCGGATCGATATGGACGGCGAACAGTCATGTTCATTGCCCTGATTTTGCGGGGAATAGGGCTTTTTGGGTTGGGATTTTCATCGGGGTGGTGGAGCGCGATCCCAATGCTGCTGATAGGCTTGACGACTACCGCATACATGCCTGTCCAAAGGGCCTATGTCAGTGATCAGGTAAGTTATGAACGACGCGGTCGTGCTTTAGCGGCAGTCGATGCGTCCTATTCCACCGCCGGGATGATCGGTATCCCCATTGTTGGATGGATGATCGAAGTTTGGGGATGGAACCTGCCTTTGTATGTTTTAGGTAGCCTGAGTTTTATAGCTGCGCTGGTAATTATGCTTCGGTTGCCAAAAACAGAAAATCGTACTCAATCCCATATAATCAGATCAACTGCCTGGAAACTTTTCTTCCAACCTCGCATACTCGCAATGATGGCGGTATCTGTTCTCCTGCTTTTTATATTCATTATCTTCATGATGTCATGGGCTTTATGGCTTAGCGAAGATTTTGGATTTGGCCCTCTTGAAATTGGCTTGATAGGAAAAAATATCGGAATAGCTGAATTTGTTGGACTTCTGCTTGCGGGGTTATTCATTGACCAAATAGGTAAACGCCGGGGCAGCCTGATTGGCTTGGCTGCTACCGCCATTTTGCTTTTGCTGATTCTATTTTTTCAACAATCCTTGTTGGCTGTAAAGGTTATGTTGGTTTTGACGGCAGTTGCAATTGAGTTTGCTATAACAGCCGTAATTCCATTATTTGCCGAACAAGTTCCTGAAGAGCGAGCTACTGTTTTCTCACTGGTTACTTTTGGTAATACCTTCGGTATTGGTTTAGCCCCGCCAGTTACAACATACTTGTGGGGATGGAAAGGTATTGGTGCCATCATTGTTGTGGTAGCTCTTAGTTCTCTGTTGGCATATTTCTTGGTTTGGAAATATCTGTATGATCTTCAAGATAGGAATCAGGCGAAGGCAAAGACTCACCCCTAAATCCACGTTAGATTTTTGTAGGGGCTAAATCTTTACCGTTGACATGATCCAAAACCTTGATACGATTGTTGTGAAACTAAGAGATAAGCCATAAATAGGGATGTGTGGTGCAATGCACCCTGCATCCCTGTTTTCTGAGAATCCGCTATTGAATTATGTTGCTGCCAATAAAACTAATCAACACTTATCGCGAGTATGTATGGGGAGGTAGGCGTCTTCGTCCGGGAGAAAAAAAAACAGCTGAAGCCTGGATCGTTTATGAAGGGAATCTCGTTGCTTCAGAACCTTATTTGGGTAAAACGCTTTCTGAAGTAGCCGAACTGGAAGGTGCTGCTTTTCTGGGTGAGAAACCTATATCTCAGAGTGGATTACGTTTCCCATTATTGATAAAGTTGTTAGATTGTAACCAATGGCTATCATTACAGGTTCACCCCAATGATCAACAAGCCCAAAAATTGGAGGGGCCAAATCACTTTGGCAAAACAGAAGCCTGGTTCGTCATTGAAGCGGATGCAGATGCTGAGCTGATTAGCGGTTTTCGCACCGGAGTTCATGAAGATGAGATCACCACAGCTGTGCAGGAAGGTTGTGTATTGGAACTTGTTGACCGTAAAAATGTAGCTGCCGGGGATACATTTTTTGTTTCCCCGGGCACGATCCACGCATTAGGTCCGGGGCTTTTGATCTATGAAGTTCAACAGACTTCTGATGTCACCTATCGCGTTTATGATTGGGGCCGAACGAAATCAGATGATCGAATGTTACATATCGAGGAGGCAATTGCCGTGTTGGATCCGGCAGCGACAGGATTATCTGTAGGTGCTTCATCGCTTAAGAATGGATGGAAGCAATTAGTTTCGTGCGACTATTTCGCCCTGGATTTGGTTGAAGGGGCTTCGCAAGAGTTTACTTTCGATACCATGGGCGAATCCTTCGCAGCATTTACGGCTATTGCAGGTAATGTATTGGTGTCTGGGGATGGTTGGGCGGAAGAATTGAATACTTTTGAAACATTGATTATTCCAGCAGGGTGTGGCAAGTATCGAGTGCAATTCGAAGAATTTGCCCGCGCGCTGAATGCATATGTTCCCTAAGAAAATGGCTACAATCATAAATAAATGTCAGGTTGATTTAGTATTGGATATGAAGATGCCGATTTGCAGATAGGATTGGGAATCCCTGACCCAGAAGTGGAGTCCAGTTCTAAACTCGGTCCGAGCACCTTCTTCGGATTGATCGACAAGGTTTTAGAGAAGCATCCTCAAGTCAAGGTGGTGGCAACCACATTGCGAGAAGTGCACTCTTGTGTGCACCATTCGTGGAGCGCGGTGGCATGGATTGGCGGACAGACGTACGCTGCACCCACGGCCGAATTGCATATTCTTGATGGTGTTGATGTCGGAGATGTCTTTGCCTCTAGCTATTTTTATGGGTTACATACAGGGGAAGAACTGCAGGATGCAGTGAATCTCGGCTGGACGCATGGAGCACTGCGGACCACTTCTCCAGGAGATACAACTTTGGCAACCGAAGATCAGGTACGGGCATTTACTCAAGGATGATCAGCGCGTATTCAACGTTGATTTCTACTTGAGTTTATTAATGTGATTTTCCTTCTCTTTGTTGGCGATCCTCATCATACAATCGATGAGGATCGTAGGTTTACTTCTCATTCGTTGAGCCTCAATGGGTGTGATCGCTGAAAACAGGGATAATTTATAACACTTCTAAAACCTCTTCAACCAATTGAGTCTTGTTAATACGGTTGAAGGTATCTATGGAGTATATTGTCTCACCTATCTCATGTTTCTCATTTGTATAACCGGAATGCATTTACAGAGAGCAATTGCACCAAAAATGCACCGAGAAAAAAATAACCCGCCGTTCTGGCGGGCCAAAAATCCCCAACATGTGGGGGTTTTGAAGAAGTCGACCCCCACATTTACTGTGACCCCGGAAGGACTCGAACCTTCAACCAATTGATTAAGAGTCA
>CAYQQX010000011.1:0-56593 GCA_964419495.1 uncultured Anaerolineales bacterium | reverse complement strand
CTAAGCAGGTTGCCTCAGCTGCCGGCGAAGGAGCCACCGCGGCCCTAAACATTCGCGAATACTTGAAAACAGTCTGATAACGCGGCCGGGCTGCTGATATCTGAATTAAAAAAAAAGACTTGCTAATACCCTTTACTTCTGCTACAATCCGGCGCTATGGAATTTCTGACAGTGTCTTGCACGCATCACCATCATCACGCTCATTTAGCCGGCCATACACCCGGGCAAGACCGCTTTAAGGAGTTCTACACTATCTAGATTAGAAGGAATATCTCAAGTTCAATTTTCAAAGCGCTTCCCGGTTGGGAAGCGTTTTTTATTTGTCTAAAGGAGCAACTATGTCAGAGAATAGACGGAAAATTCGCATTGCACTACCCAGTAAAGGATTTTTGGCTGATGGCAGTAAAAAATTATTGGCCGATGTAGGCTTGAGCGTTTACAGCCCTAACCCTCGCCAATATATCGCCAAAATACCCAGCTTGCCGGAGGTTGAAGTTATTTTTCAGCGGCCGGGAGATATCGTAATCAGTGTCCGCGACGGCAGCGTAGACTTTGGCATTACTGGCAAAGATAAATATTTGGAAAGACAGGACGCTAATGGCAAGATCATGGAATTGCACAGCCAATTAGGCTTCGGGCAATGTACGCTCAATGTAATCGTGCCTGATAATTTCGATGCAATCAATACACTTTCAGATCTTTCTAAACTCCAATCAAAGTTAGCGCGTCCGTTAAAGATAGCCACCAAATTTCCCACTCTAACCAGGAAATATTTGACATCAAAAACAGAACTGGAATTCTCGCTGATTAAGGCTGAAGGCACCCTGGAGATCGCACCAACTGTAGGTTATGCCGATTTGATTGTCGATCTGGTGTCAACCGGCACCACACTGAGAGATAACCGTTTGAAAATCCTGGAAGACGGAAAAATACTAGATGCTGAAGCCTGTCTGATTGCTAACAAAGCTTGCCTGAAATCCAACCAGGAAACTCTGGCAATTGCCATTCAATTACTTGAACTAATTGGGGCACATCTGCGAGCGAACGATAATTTGGCCATCTTTGCCAATGTGAGGGGAGAATCCCCCGAAAGCATCGCAGAGAGGGTTTTTCAAAAGGCTTCTATTCGTGGGCTGCAAGGCCCGACAATCTCACAAATCATCAGTCAAGAAGCTCGAAACTGGTACGCCATCCATCTGATCGTACGGAAATCCCAACTCCACCAGGCCATTCGCGAAATACGAGAAGTCGGAGGAAGTGGTGTGGTAGTTTCCCCAGTCACGTATATCTTTGAAGAAGAGCCGCCAGAACTACTCAATTTAATGACCGGATTGGAGGAGTAGCATGATCGAAATTATTACTGTAGAACAAGCCCAACAAAGCATCCTAAAACGAAAATTGATCAATCAGGATGACTTTGCTCCTGTCACACTCAATCGAACAGCCATGTTATTTGGTGAGGGTGTAGAACCCCCGCAGGCAGTCGCTCAAATTATCAAATCTATTGCTGATGAGGGGGATCAGGCCCTGTTCAAATGGTCTGCCCTGCTAGATCAATTCGACAGCCCCGATCTGTCCATTCCACCGGAAGAAATCGAACGCGCCTTTACAGAACTCCCAGCTGAGATTGGTGAGGTACTCCACAGATCTGTAGAGCGCATTCGGGCTTTTCATGAAAAACAACCGATCACTAGTTGGATTACCGGGGAAATGGGCGGACAATTGGGACAGCGATTCACACCCGTAGAGCGGGTAGGCGTGTATGTGCCGGGTGGTACTGCCCCTTTGCCATCTTCGCTGCTGATGAGTGTCATCCCAGCCCAGGTCGCGGGCGTAAAGCAGATTATTGTCTGCACACCACCTAACCCCCACCCTTCAATACTGGCTGCGGCATCCATCTGTAATATCAGTGAGGTGTTCCAGATTGGTGGCGCGCAAGCGATTGCGGCCATGGCCTTGGGTACAGAAAGCGTTCCCAGGGTAGACATGATTGTAGGTGCAGGCAATCTGTTTGTCACCCTGGCCAAACAGCAGCTTTACGGTATGGTCGGCCTGGACGGACTGGCTGGCCCCACCGAAACCATGGTCATTGCCGACCAGACTGCCAACCCTGCCTGGGTAGCTGCTGATTTATTGGCTCAGGCGGAACATGATGTTCAGGCCAGCGCCATCTTGCTAACTCCAGATGAAAACCTAGCCCGACAGGTTAGACGCGAAGTTCTGGTCCAAATAGGCAACCTCTCTCGCAAAGAGATTATCAGCGCATCGCTGGAAAATAAGGGCGGTATCGTAATCACTGAATCCATCGAGCAAGCTGCCGATCTCGCCAACCAATATGCCGCAGAACACCTCTGCCTATCTGTCGCTGACCCAAGCGCATTGATGGATAAGATCAACAACGCCGGCGGCTTTTTCCTCGGAGATCATTCCTATGAAGTATTGGGAGATTATATTGCCGGTCCAAGCCATATCATGCCAACCAGTGGAACTGCTCGGTTTGCATCGCCGTTGAACGTGCTTGATTTTGTAAAAGTGTCCAGCGTGATTGCATTAGACCCTGAAACCACTACAATTTTGAACCCGATTGCAGCTGCCTTCGCAGAAACAGAGGGGCTTACCGCCCACGCAGCCGCTGCGAGAGCTAGGATAAAGAGTGAACAATGAGTTTTGAAATCGAATCCTACGTCCGGGAAAATATTAAGGCAATGCCCCCCTATGAGCCGATTTTGCCATATGATGTTCTCTCAGACGAATTAGGCATTTCGGCTGAGAAACTGATCAAGCTGGATGCCAATGAAAACCCTTATGGCCCGCTTCAGGAAGTGCAGGACGGCCTGGGTCAGATATCCAACTTGCACATCTACCCCGACCCGGAGAGCAGGCAAATCCGGGAGATGCTGGCTGACTATCACGGGATCCCCCAAGAGAGCATTGTGATGGGGGCGGGCGCAGACGAGTTGATCGATCTGATCATGCGCTTGGTGATTGATCCCGGTGACCGTTTGCTAAACTGTCCACCTACATTCGGCATGTACGCCTTTGATGGGGATTTGAACCAGGCCGCGGTTGTAGAGATTCCTCGCAGGGCAGATTTCTCGCTTGATCTTCCTAAATTGCAGGCAGCTGTCAGGGAGCACGCGCCCAGGCTGATCTTTCTGGCAAATCCCAACAACCCCGATGGAGGGTTGCTTCCCTCGCATCAGATCGAAGCTCTATTGGATCTACCTCTATTCATTGTTCTAGACGAAGCCTACATTAATTTCAGTCTAGAAACCAACCTATGGATCAACGAAGTAGAGAAATACCCCAATTTGATCGTCCTGCGCACCTTCAGTAAATGGGCCGGCCTGGCCGGCCTGCGCATTGGGTACGGTGTCTTCCCGCCGGAATTCGTCAGTATGTTGATGAAAGCCAAGCAGCCCTATAACGTCTCAATCGCAGCCGAGGTGGCTGCCTGCATCTCCATGCAGAACATCCAAAAGATTGAAAAAAGGACCGCCCTGATCACGGCTGAAAGGCAGCGGCTCTTTGCATCCCTATGTGCGATTCCCTGGCTTAATCCTTACCCTTCCCAGGCGAATTTCATCTTATGTCAAGTGGCGGGGGTGCCGGCGGCCCAAGTCAAATCGCAGTTGAGAGAGCAAGGCATTCTGATCCGCTACTTCGATAAGCCTGGGTTGGCCGATCATATTCGCATTAGCGTGGGTAAGCCCGAGCAAACGGATCGATTGCTATCAGCCCTGAAGGAAATAGGAGAAAGTCATGAGAAAAGCAGAAATTGAACGAAAGACAAAAGAAACCATAATTCAGGCCAAATTGACGTTGGAAGGATCAGGTAAAGCGGATATTGATACCGGGATCGGATTCTTCGACCACATGCTCACCCAGATCGCTGTACACGGTCTCTTCGATCTGTCCATCAAAGCCCAGGGGGATTTGCATATTGACCCCCATCACACCATTGAGGATTGCGGCCTGGTTCTTGGCGAGGCATTCAGCCAGGCACTGGGTGATAAGAGCGGTATCGTCCGCACGGCTTCCGTGTTCGTGCCCATGGATGAATCGCTGGCCCGCATGGTGATAGATTTCTCTGGCCGCCCCTATGCTGTGTTGCAAACCAAATGGACTTCGGGGAGCGTTGGGCAAATTCCAACTTCGCTGATCGAGCATTTCTTCGAATCCTTTGCCATTACAGGATGCTGCAACCTGCACGGCGCGCTGCTCTATGGACGCGACAACCATCACATGACTGAGGCGGCCTTCAAGGCTTTAGCCAGGGCGCTGGATGCAGCCACCCAGATCGATCCCAGACGCGCTGGAGAGGTTCCCAGTTCAAAGGGGGTGTTGGCATGATTGCAATCATCGACTATGGCGCGGGCAACCTGCACTCCGTACAGAAAGCTGTTGAGCATGTCGGGGGACAGGCGATTATCAGCGGGGATGAAGACGTCATTCTCAATGCAGAGCAGGTCATCTTGCCCGGTGTGGGAGCCTTCAAAGATGGCATGGACGGGCTGACTACCCGAGGGTTGATCCCGGTGATCAATGAGGTTGCTGCCTCGGGGACTCCCTTATTGGGCATTTGCCTGGGGATGCAGCTATTTTTCGAAGAAAGTCAGGAAAAAGGTCTGCATCGAGGCTTAGGTCTGTTGCCTGGTAAGGTTGTGCTTTTTCGAGCACCAGAATTAAGAATCCCACAGATAGGCTGGAACCAGTTGACACCCATCAGGGAATCCGCTTTATTGCAAGATATTCTCCCAGACGCATTTGCTTATTTCAACCACAGCTATTACTGCAAGCCGGATAATGAGAATCAAATTATTGCCACCACAAGTTATGGCGGATCTTTTGCCTCGGCAGTCTGGGACGAGAATATCTATGGGGTGCAGTTTCACCCTGAAAAAAGTCAAAAAGTGGGCCTGCAAATCTTGAAGAATTATTTGGAGTTATGCAATGAATAAGTTTATTATCTATCCGGCCATTGACCTGCGCGCCGGCAAAGTCGTCCGGCTGATGCAGGGCGATCCAGACCAACAAACCACCTACGGCGACGACCCAGCTAAAATTGCCCAGGTTTGGGCAAATGCTGGTGCGCCCTGGTTGCACGTTGTCAACCTGGACGGTGCATTCAACGAAGATTCTGCTCCTAATCTGACCGCACTGGGGTCAATTCTTCAAGTTTGTGGTAACCGGCCGAAAATCCAATTTGGCGGCGGCATGCGGAGTTTGGATGGCATAGAAAAAATCTTATCATCGGGAGTCTCTCGGGTAGTTATCGGAACCGCAGCTCTCGAAAATCCAGGCTTCAGCGAAAAAGTGCTACGAACCTTTGGCCCGCAAAAAATCGCTTTTGCCCTGGACGCATTCAACGGCGAGTTGATGACCCGAGGTTGGCGCCAAGGCTCCGGCCTTTCCATTATGGATTTCGCCCAAACCCTTGCAGACCATGGCGCCCAAACTTTGATCTATACCAATATTCATAAAGATGGCATGGAAACCGGGGTAGATTGGGAGATCGCTCGTCAACTGGCCGAAATTACCGGCTTGGACGTGATCGCTTCCGGTGGCGTGGTAAAGCTCGAAGATGTCAGGAATGTCAGAGTCAGCCAATTAGGAGGTGTAATCATCGGGCGGGCGTTGTATGAAAACAACTTCACACTTCAGGAGGCACTGGAATGTTAGCCAAACGCATCATCCCCTGCCTGGATGTCAAAGATGGTCGCGTGGTCAAGGGGATCAATTTCATAAACCTGCGCGATGCCGGTGATCCTGTGGAACAGGCCAGGGCCTACGATCAAATGGGTGCTGACGAGCTGGTCTTTTTAGATATTTCGGCCAGCCCCGAGGGAAATCAGACCACTTTAGATGTGGTGCACGCCGTGGCTGAGCAGGTCTTCTTGCCGCTCACAGTGGGAGGGGGGATTCGCAGCGTGGACGATATGCGCAAAACCCTGTTGGCTGGTGCTGACAAGGTCAGCATTAACTCTGCCGCGGTCAAGAACCCTTCTCTGCTGAGGGAAGGCGCCAAACGTTTCGGGAACCAGTGTATTGTGCTGGCCATTGATGCCAAGTTGAAACCCGATGGAAACTGGGAAGTGTACATAAATGGCGGCAGAACACCCACGGGGCTGGATGCCATCGAGTGGGCTGTCCAGGGGGTGAAAGCCGGAGCTGGAGAAATCTTGTTGACCAGCATGGACAGAGACGGCACTGGCGATGGTTATGATCTTCCACTCACCCAAGCCATCACGGATGCGGTCTCAGTGCCCGTGATTGCCAGCGGGGGGGCGGGTCTGATGGAACATTTCTGGGACGTATTCAAGCAAACTGAGGCAACCGCCGCTTTAGCTGCGACACTGTTCCATGATAAATTGCTTGAGATTCCAGTTTTGAAGGAATACCTGGATTCCAAAAATGTGCCGATTCGGCTCGAGTGACGAATTGAATGGTCACGAATGAGGACGATCAACTTATGGAAAATTTAAAATACGACGATAAAGGTCTGGTCACTGCCATAGTGCAAGACGTCAACACGAAACAAGTCTTGATGGTAGCCATGATGAATGCCGAAGCATTCCAGTTAACCCAGAAAACCGGGCAAGCGCATTTTTGGTCTCGCAGCCGGAAGAAATTGTGGCTCAAAGGCGAGACTTCGGGCAATATCATGGATGTCAGGGAAATGCGCATCGACTGCGATGGCGATGCGATCTTGCTCCAGGTAGCACCGCGCGGCCCAGCCTGTCACACTGGAGAAATTAGCTGCTTTTATAGGCAATGGGAGTTTTGATATGATCCACAAGCTGTTTGATATCATCCAAGACCGTAAAGCCAACCCGAAGCCTGGATCTTATACCAATTCTCTATTTGAGGCTGGAAATGAACGAATGGCGCAAAAAGTAGGCGAAGAAGCGATTGAAGTAGTCATCGCCTCCAGTGGAATTGATAAACAACGTCTGGTTGAGGAGTCGGCTGATCTAATCTACCATTTGTGGGTGCTCCTGGTATCCCAAGAAATTCCACTATCCGAGGTGGAGAAGGAACTCACCCGGCGGCACTCCGAATAAATCAGGATTTGTGGTCATACTCTTTTTAGATGTGAATTCCAGAGGCGCACCTAGGTGAATACGGATTTTTTGGAGAAAACAGAAATAATTAGTGTGAACCCCTGCAAACTGACCCCTCTCAATCTCTTAAGGAGGAGTGGTGATTATAATGGTGTTCAGATTTCGGGGTACACAAACGACTCCACTGTCATTCCGAGCGCAGCGAGGAATCCCGGGTATCTGATTTTGCTTGCTAATCGCTCGGTTTCAGGGATTCCCTTCGACACGATCTTCGATCGCAGGGCATGCTTCACTTCGCTTGCTCTGCACGCCTACGGCGACGCTGCGTTCAGAATGACACTTATGACTCTACTGCAAAAAGCCACCAAGTGAGTTTCCTGCCGGAATATATGGGGGTGGTTGCGGAGCAACCATCCCCATATATTCCGGCGGAAGCCCTCATCTGGTAGTTTTTGCAGTGAAGTCACTTATTGCATTGGATTTTGTAAAACACCAGCTTTTTCACCACTCCCCTTAAGGAACAACAATGCAAATTCTACTCTTTGATATGGACGGGGTACTGTTGGAACCCAACGGCTACCACCAAGCCCTGAAAGAAACTGTCCGACTGACAAGCCTGTCGCTGGGCTTTAATGAATTAAACCTGGCTCAAGAAGATATTGCCCAGTTTGAGTCTCTGGGGATCAGCAATGAGTGGCATTCCAGTGCCTTGTGCATGGCATTGATGGTCATCGAGGGCCAAAAAAGAAACCTCGAGTTGAATCTATCTCCGCAATTACGGTTGAGTAACTCAAAATTCGAGACGTTCGAACTGAATTTGCCAGATTTGTACAAGGTGATCTCGGCCCAACCGGTAGAGCTTCCATCTCTATCTCGAGCACAAAGCGCAATTGAACTCACAGCTGAAAAAGCTGGGGTCGATTCGACGATCCCATCATCCATCATGCAAGAATGCGAGCAGATCAACCAATCCCTGACTTTAAACATCTTTCAGGAACTCGTATTGGGCAGCCAAACCTTCGCGAAGACGTATGGAGTCCAATCTCAATTGGGAGTCAACAGCTACTTGAACGAATATGATAAGCCGCTGCTATCACCAAATATAAGAACACGACTTACCGCTTGGCTGGATGAATCTTCTCACTACGCCGCCATTATGACGAACCGACCATCTGACACGCTGTTAGGCTTACCGGGCACACCCGAAGCTGAATTAGGTGCCGCCCTTGTAGGGTTAGATTTTCTCCCCATCATCGGTTCAGGAGAAATGATCTGGTTAGCAAAACGAATCGATCAAGACGTTGGAGCATTAGTAAAACCATCCGCGCATCATGCTCTATCTGGAATCTTTGCCGCGCTGGGACAGGCTGCACCAAAGGCGTTGTCAAATTCGCATCAGATTATCTCTGGGAAACATGACTCAAACCCCATTCCACTGAATGGCTGCACAGTCTCCGTCTTTGAAGACACGCCCGCGGGGATATTGGCCGTTGAGCGCGTAAAAGAGGTCTTGTCCGCGCGAAAATCGAATATCCAGGTTCATAAAGCGGGTATCGCCACAGATACCGCCAAGCGCACAACGTTAGAAGCACTAGGGGCCACAGTTTTCGATACGGTCAACAGCGCTCTGGAAAATTTTCTTTAATGTCTGAAATGCCGTACCCCAGTAAAGACCATGGCAATGCCATGCCGATCGCAGGCTTCAATCGACAGGTTATCGCGCACTGATCCACCGGGCTGGATGATGGCTCTGATACCATATTTGGCTGCGGCTTCCACAGCATCGGGGAATGGGAAGAAGGCATCCGAAGCCATTACTGCCCCCTGGGATTTTTCCCCTGACCGGTTTGCAGCGATAGCTACACAATCCACACGGTTGGGCTGGCCCCCGCCGATACCCACCGAAGCCTGGCCCGAAACGAAGACAATTGCATTTGACTTGACATGCTGACATGCTTTCCAGGCAAACTTCAATGATACCCATTCTTCATCTGTGGGTTGGCGTTCGGTAGCCACCTGCCATTCAACCCCTTCGGGATCCCCTACATCCAACGATTGACGTAGCATTCCGCGAACAACCGAGCGGTATTCATATAAGGGTTCTACGCTAGTGTCTGGCATCTCTAACAAACGCAGGCTGGTTTTTTCCGAGAGAGTGTCTAATGCCTTTTGGGTGAAGCCTGGGGCGACAATGCATTCTGCAAAAAGATCACCCAGCTTTTTAGCGATCCCTTCATCAAAAGGATGATTGACCGCAATCACACTACCAAACGCTGAGATAGGGTCACATTCCAGGGCGGGGGAATACGCCTCAGCCAATGAATCTGCAGAAGCAATACCGCAAGGGGAAAGATGTTTTACGATCACAACAGTGGGACGCTCGAAACAGACTGCCGCTCTCCAGGCTGCATCCAGATCGAGCATATTGTTGTATGAAACCGGTTTTCCTTGCAAGAGCACTCCTCCCATGGGACCTGCATCAGGAGAGTAGGAGTAGAGTGCGGCTTCCTGATGCCAATTTTCACCATAACGCAGTGTTTGAATTGGATGCAGCTGGAAACTCAGCCCAGTATCCCCGGTCAAATAGGCACTGATAGCTGTATCGTAATCACGGGTATGGGCAAAAGCTTTATTTGCTAAATAGCGGCGGGTTTCAAGCGCAGTATTGCCATGCACTTGTATCTCAGACAAGACGCGCTGGTAATCAGCAATATCAGTCAAGGTCGTCACGCGAGAAAAATTTTTGGCTGCGGCCCGGATCAAGGTCACACCGCCGATATCAATATTCTCGATTGCCTTGGCCAGATCGACGTCTGGGTTGGCGACAGTTTCCTGGAAAGGGTATAGATTGCAGGCTACCAGGTCGATGTTCCGGGCGTTGATCAACGCCAAATCAAGGGCATCAGCTTCGGTACCACGCGCTAAGATCCCGCCCGAAACCGCGGGATGCAAAGTTTTCACGCGTCCCCCTAAAATTTCTGGAGATCCCGTATACTTTGAAACATCTGTTACGGGCAAATTGGCTTCACGCAGGGCTTTGGCCGTCCCCCCGCTGGCGAGAAAATCCCACCCCAGAGCGTGCAACGGGCGAGCAAAATCAATCAGCCCAGTTTTGTTATATAAAGAGAATAACACGGTCGGCATAGTGCACCTCCACATTGGCTAAATTTTCAAAATTCGGTTACTATCCCAAATAGATTTTACTCTTTTCTTCGAGAAATAGACTCGGTTATTTTTAGGGTCTCCAGGAATTGCCCTTGGATGAAGTCTATCACGGCAATTCCCAAAGAACCAATTTATGAAGGCTATCTATATAAGCAGATTTCGGAAAGGTTTTTGAAATTAAACACAAGCCCAAACCGAAATCTGCTCAAGTGATGCGGTAAATATTGCTCAATTTCTTTTTGAACCACAACCCGCATCACACTTAGAAGGAGTTTTGATGAAGCGAGCGGTGAGTGTCAGTTTGGGAAGTTCCAGCCGAGATAAAAAGGTTGTCGTTAATTTCAAAGGTCAGCAGATTAGTGTTGAGCGCATTGGCACCGATGGTGATATCGAAAAAGCCAAACAGCTTTACATAGAATTAGATGATCAAGTCGATGCCTTTGGCGTGGGAGGCGTTGATCTATATCTTCGCCTGGAAGGCCACGAATACCCTCTAAGGGCGGCGCTAAAACTGATCGATGGGGTTCAGCAATCTCCCGTGGTAGATGGAAGAGGTTTGAAGCACACATTGGAGAGACGAGTCTTCGAATTGGCTGCTCCGGCACTACATAATGCCCTGAGTGGTGCCAAAGGGGAGGTGCAGGGCATGATTTTGGATGGAGTGCCGCATTTCAGGAGAGCTTTTATCCCTGTGGCAGTCGACCGAATTGGTTTATCTCAAGCTGTCACCGCAGTCACTGACGAAGTCATATTTGGAGATTTAATGGTTGCCTTAGGGATTCCCATCCCAGTGCGTGGCATCCGCAATTTCAAGCGCGTCGCAAGGGTAATGTTGCCATTTGTTAGCCACTTCCCGATGAGCTTGCTCTACTATGGCAGCGGAGGCTCAGACCATGAACCCAAATATCAAAAATTCTGGCTCGAGTCTGATCTCCTGGCCGGGGATTTTCTCTTCATGCGCAAGTATCTTCCTCAAAACTTGCGCGGAAAAACTGTTATCACCAACACCACAACGCAAAAGAATGTGGAATTTCTCAGGGAGCGAGGCGTCCGCTTGCTGATTACCACCACACCACGCTATGAAGGTCGCTCCTTTGGCACCAACATGATGGAAGCAGCCCTGACCGCCTTTGCTGCCAAAGGCCGCCCACTCACCAATGATGAGTTAAATACCCTGATTTACGAGTTAGATCTGCGACCCAGCGTGCAGGTGTTGAATGAAGACTGAAAATTGGACCTCGTCGGATTTCGGCAATTTGAAGGATTTCTAATTTACGCCATGTGCAAGTTTTCCAAACGACTGTTATGGCCGCAGGCCCACCTTTGGCGTGAGCCCCGTCGCCGAAGGCGGGCAAAGCAAGGGGCGAAGCATGCCCTGCGATCGAAGATCGTGTCGAAGGGAAACTCTCAAAAAATATGATCCTGACCCTTCGCTGCACTCAGGATGACACGTATTAGGGAATACCCACACATCAGGTAAATTATTTTCAGCGAAAATCCGCAAAATCTGCGCCATCTGTGTTCCAAAATCCGGGATCAGTTTATTACCATCGCTAAATTGAACGCTATATTTCATATCTTCATCTAAACAAAAACTAAGTAAAACTACATATTCTTAGCTCTTTGACAGGGGTACACTTGATGCATCCTATTATTGGTGGAGGGCATTATGAGTGAAACCCCATCATCCCCAAAGCGGCAGTACCCTGCATTTTATGAGAAGTTCGTTCCTATTGCTATTGGTATCCTGGCAGTTGTCATATTAGGCATGCTGTTGTTCACCATAGCCGTGGGTGTGGGCATGCTCAAGTTTGGCTAATGATTTAAATAGAACTTGGTCCTGGCAGGAACCGAGTTCTTAATATGCATTACTAAGGAGAAAAAATAAATGACCTTTGTTAACACATTCCTTCCCTTTTTGGCTTCGGCGATCAGTTTTGTTTTTGCATTTTTCCTATTTAGACGTTATGCCTCGAAACCTAGCAATCATGTATTGTTGTGGGGAATTGGCATGATCTTCTATGGTATCGGCGGATTCTGTGAAGGTTTCTTCGGCGCTTTTGGTTGGAATCCCATAATTTACCGCATGTGGTATCTTTTTGGCGCAATCTTGGTTGCAGCCTGGCTTGGTCAAGGAACTGTTTATTTACTGGCCAAGAAATCTTGGGCGCATACTTTGATGGTGATCTTATTCCTGGGTTCACTCTATGGAATTTATAAAGTATTCACCGCCCAACTAGATCCCAGCTTATTGACCACCAGTGTACACACTGGCAGTGAGTTGAGCGGACATGCAATCATAACCCCC
Source organism: uncultured Anaerolineales bacterium (assembly GCA_964419495.1). GTDB lineage: Bacteria > Chloroflexota > Anaerolineae > Anaerolineales > UBA11858 > NIOZ-UU35. The sequence continues at coordinate 44,056 of CAYQQX010000011.1, read as the reverse complement.
GGCGTGCGCACGCTGACTCCTATCTTCAATCTTTATGGCACAGTGACTTTGGTAGGCGGAGCCGTTTACTCGGCCTGGATCTTCTTCCGTAAGCGCGTATTATTGCACCGCACAATTGGCAATATCCTTATCGCAGTCGGAGCCATTGCACCGGCCTTCGGTGGAGCTTTCAGCCGCATGGGTGTTCCAGCAGCCCTATACATTGGGGAGTTACTTGGGGCAATTTTGATGTTCATCGGCTTCCAGCGCGCCACTACACCGATGAAAGAGAGTGACCCAGAGACTGTCGCCCAACCAGTCGCCGGAGACTAAATCTTACACCCAGAAATGATCAACATGACACACCCCGAATTTAATATTCGGATGTTATTATCGTTTTTGCCCCATCCCCCCTAGCCCCCCTTCCTCACCGGAAGGGGGGTTTTGTGAAAAAATAGGTGCGTGCCCGCGCAAAGCGCTACACGCACCTATTTTTTCACTATTCCCCTCTCCCGAATGTCGGGGGAGGGGTCAGGGGTGGGGGCGAGCCGTCAGCGTTCATCATGAAGATATCCATACTGTCACCCCGCCAGGCTAGGAAGGCTAATTGGGTCCCATCGGGCGACCAAGCTGAGTATGTATCCAGTGTATCGTTATCGGTCAAACGCTGGAAACCCGAGTCAATTAAGGCGACGGTGCAGATTTCTTCATGATCACTCCTCTAATCGTAACGAGTGAAAGCTCTCCCCCTTTGGATGCAACAACTTATTTTCTTTCTTCCCAAAGTTGACGCGTGAGTTGAATATGTCCTAGATGTATGGCAGTGTGTTCCAGTGCATGCAGCAGCGACCAGCCTACTGTGAATGTCTGGTCAAATGTTTCAGAGTGGCGCTCCTCACCTAGCTGGTTTATATCGATTCTCTCGAGCATAGATTGTGCGTATTCTGTGAGCAGATTTACTCTTTCAATCAGGTTATCTACAGTCAACCCTTCTACTTTGAATTCCTCGTCACGTATGCGTCCTGAAGGGTCACCAAGCGCCATATCCCCAATCCAGTATCTTTCAGCTCCAGCCAGGTGGGTCACGAGAACATTTATGGAGTTTAATTCAGCAGATGGATGATCAACGGGCACCCAATCCAAGGCTTCAGGAGGTAAATCCTTGATTGCATTGACAATCCCCCGGTGCAAATCAGTCAGACGTTCGAGAAAGTCATTGAAGAAAGGTTCCATGATAGACCTCAATATTCGTGCCGCACAATGGCATCAAAGGGGCATTCTGGGATGCATTCCATGCAACCCCAGCAACGACTCATATCGATAAAGGGAGCGTCCTCTCGTTCAAAGCGGATGAATGCACTACCTCGGCACATCTTCTTTGGCGCGCATCGCAGACAGACCTGGCATAGATCATCATCGACTTTGAGCGAAATGGTACGGGCAGTTCCAACGGACATGAGGTAATTTTACCAAAGGAATTTGGACACAGATGAACATAGATCACTCAGAATTTTTTGAAGATGAATCGTTTTTCATTATTTCGACAATTCCATCTTCACCATCAACGAGTACCTGGATCCCAGACTCAATTTTGTCCATGGGAATTAGATCAACACAGGGAATTTCGGCGATGATGCAGCCTACGGCGGTGATGGTTTCACATTCGGTATTTACAATTGCGGCAGGTGCTTTACCAGCATGCTTGAGTCTGTATAGGGTATAAGAGCCAACTGTTGAGCCTTTGCCAGTGGGAAAAACCAGAATCTTACCTGCGACGGACTGACCTTCCAATTCATGATCACGCTCTACAACTACACCAGAATCTGGGTCAACGCCTCCAAAAAACGAGATGCCCATGGATGTCACCAAAGCTTCTCCTTGGGCAGTTCCTTTATAAATTGATCGACCTTTCATTTTCATTTTGAAAAATTTTCTCAGCGCTCGGTTCTCAACTCAGCCTGCCACTGTGCAAAGAAATTCTCCAAAAACTGGTGACGTTCCTCGGCAAGTGCGCGCCCGCTTTGAGTGAACATGCGCTCCTTCAGTTTGTTCAATTTGAATATGTGCTCGTGGTAAGGAGTATGGGGTTCGCCAGTCTCCTTTTCGCCGCTTTGTAAGAAATGCTCAGACGGTGCAGTGTGCAGGGGCTGTTTGGCTAACACCGCATAAGAAATGGCTCGAACAGCTCCTATGGCGCCGATAGCGTCTAATTTGTCAGCGTCAAAAAGTACTTTGGCCTCCAGTGTTTGGGGCTGTTCGCGGTCATCCCGGAAACGGTGCGCTCGAATGCAGTGTGCCACTGCATTTATGCGGTCTTCGGGCCAACCTTCAGATTGCAGCACGAGATGAGCGAATAAGGCTGATCTGTGTTGATGATCTTCACGGGATTCTTCTACGCCGGGACCTTCAGCATCATGAAGTAGCGCAGCAGCGCGTACGATGGCAAGATCAGCGCCCTCAGCATTGGCTAGGCGTTCAGCCATTTTGTACACGCGCATCACATGATCGAAGCCATGAACGGGATCATTCTCAGGGTACCAGGTTTTTGCTATTTCTGGGGTAGGCATGAGGTTTAGTGAGTTCGATGTTAGAAGATTTCAATATTGGAGCCAAGAAATAGTAACGCACCGATTGCCAGTAATATGAGTAAGCCGCACGAAAACACTTTCATGGTCAATCTAAGAACCGCTTTCAGCAGCCACCAAACTAGCCCGATGGCAAGAATTACGAGAAGAATTGTGAGTAATTGATCTGTCATAATGACCTCAGTTTGAATAAGTCTTTCCTTTTTTGATCACCGTATGTACCAGGTTTCCGCCGATGCGGTATCCCAGGTGGCGATAATCGGGAACATCTAATATCAATATATCAGCTTGCTTTCCGGGCTCCAGGGAACCAATTGAAGCTTGGCGATTGATGGCTGCCGCAGCGTTGAGCGTAGCAGCAACAATGGCCTGAGCCGGCGTAAGGCGCAAGTAGCGGCAAGCCAGGGTGATTGCAAACTGCATGTTCTCACACCAGGCTGTGCCTGGATTAATGTCAGTGGCAATGGCCAGAATGCAGTTAGCATCTAAGAAGTCTCGGGCTGGGGTATATTCCCCTTCAGCCAATCCAAAGGGTGTGCAGGGCAGGGAAACTGCCACTGTATCCGAATCTCCCATGGCAATTATATCTTCTTTGGAAGTCACTACCAGATGATCAGCAGAAGCTGCACCTAATTCAGCGGCTAATGCCGCACCTCCAAGGTTGTCAAACTCATCAGCATGAATCTTGAGGGGAAACCCCAAATCACGAGCTGTTTCCAGAATCTGCCGAGATTGCTCTAAAGAAAAGGCACCTGTCTCACAAAAAACATCAACAAAAGGAAGAGCCAAAGACTGCCCATCAACTACTGTCCACTGTCCACTATCCACTACCCACTTCCTTACTGCCGGAAGCATCTCTCCACAAACCAGGTCAGTATAGCCTTGGGTGTTATCTTTGAATTCCGGAGGGACGGCGTGCGCCCCGAGGAAAGTTGGCACCAATTCCATGGGACCATCTGTGTCAAGCGCCATTATGGCCTCGAGTGTTTTGATTTCAGACTCGGTATCTAATCCATAACCGGATTTCGCTTCAGCAGTTGTGGTGCCATTGGCAAACATGCGCTGCAAACGTGGACGAGTTTCGGCAAGAAGATCATCAACAGCTGCCTGACGAGTATTCCGCACAGTTGATACGATCCCGCCACCAGCTTGCATGATTTCCATGTAAGTTTTGCCCTGGATGCGCATCTCAAACTCCGCGGCGCGGTCACCAGCCCAAACTACATGTGTATGGGGGTCAACCAATCCCGGCATGACTACGCGTCCCGAAGCGTCTAATTTTTCCTCATCGGCGTATATAGCGCGCATTTCATCGCTTGGCCCAACTGCGGCGATCAAATCATCTTCGATCAGCACCGCCCCATTCTCAATAATCCCCAAGTTTCCTAATGAGTGACCTCTTTGTGGTGAGCCTGCAATCGTAAGAAGTTGCTTAGCAGAATGAACGAGCATAATCCAATCTCCAATTTCTAATCTCCAACTTATGTCAAATTATCCCACGCAGTTGTGCAATTTGATGGCCTCTAATCTTAAAGTTTACACTGACCTAACAGTACCTCTTTCTCATTTGCTATTTTTTAAGGTTGTGTGTATAATCAATCAGGCCTTGGAAATCAGATACCCTTTAGGGGGCTTAGTAGGTTTGGCTTGTAAATACTCATGAGATCGAAGATTCTGTGTGTTGAGGGCAAATATGCGGGGACACCAGTATTCGCTGAGCAGCTCAAAGCTAAGGAATATAAGGTTAGAGTCGCGCTCACTGGTAAAGGCGCGTCAGAAACATTAGCAAGTTACAAACCCCATGTAGTTGTTGTAAACGCCCCCTCGATGCGCACTACCGGTTACCGCATTTGTCAATCATTGCGAGATGGTAAGGCCGGTCTTCCAATTGTTTTGATTTGTGAAGAGGGTATGTCTCCTTCGTCAGATGATGTGGCCGCCAATGAAATCATCTCTTTGCCATTTACGGTTCGCAAGCTCAACAACAGGATCAAAGCTCTGCTGCCCATGCAAAGCAAGAATAATCTCAAAGAAGGCCCAATCCTTTTAGATTTAGAAGGACACCTGGTGCGATGTCAGGGGCGCAAAACGCATCTCACACCTCGCCTCTCCCATTTGCTGCAAGTGTTAATGCGCCAACCCGGCACGGTTGTCGAGCGAGATGAATTATTCCGTGAAGTTTGGGATACTGATTTTGTCGAGGATACACGTACATTGGATGTGCACATAAGCTGGCTTAGAAAAGCACTCGAGAAAGACCCCCGTAAACCAAAATTCTTGAAAACCCTGCGAGGGGTTGGATATCGATTAGACGTATAACGTCAATAATTCCCCATCGATTTTATCAAACCGCATAGCAATTTTATTTCCAAAGTTTGGGACGGTTAATTGGTTGGTGATTTTCCCTTTGCGTAAAGGCCGTGCGGCTTGTGCCGCACTGTGGAAGATTTTTCCGTCCCAGTCTGGATCGATTTCCCAGTAATCCAACTCCTCGGACAGAGACTCAGCAATGCTTATTGAAGGTTGAGTAGAATCCCTTTGGATGGTAACCAGATCACGAATATCTGCCTCGCCTCTTGGGGGTCGCGCCTGAGATTCCTGCTCAATGCTGATTGCAGGTCCCGGAGTTTGTAACAGTCGGTTGCGAGTGGTCTGAATGGCGCGCCATTGAGCATCTGAGGCGATAATTTGCCGACCCAATTTGTTTGCCACACCCACGCTGGTTCCTGATCCACAAAAGAAGTCCGCCACAATTTCACCTGGATTAGATGATGCCAGGATAATGCGTTCCAGCAAGGCTTCAGGCTTTTGCGTCGGATAGCCGGTGCGTTCGTTATGCAGGCGGGCGATCACGGGGAAATACCACCAATCTTCGGGCACTTTGCCCCGCTTCAGGTTGGGCACTTTACCGAATCCTGCCTTCGATGAAGACTGAAATGTTTTCACGGTGTTAGGATTGTACGGCTCGCGCACATCGTCCACATTGAAGGTGTACTCGTCGCTCTTGGTATACGACAATATAGTGTCGTGTTTGCGGTTAAACGCGCTGCGGATGGGGGAAGGGCCATGGTATACCCAGATGATTTCATTGAGCAGGCGTTCAGCCCCGAAAATTTCATCGAGCAGCAAACGAGCGTAATGATTGGCGTGCCAATCTAGATGCAGATAGAGCGTTCCTTTGGGGTGCAGCAACCTGTGCATCAATGCTAAACGTGGATAGAGCATGTCCAGATATGCGTCGATATCTGGCCAATGATCGGTATAACCTTCAACGGTAGCCCAATCTTCAGGTTTGCGTGAGTCTTCTCCACGCCCAACTCTAGCTCTCCAACGTTTGTTTGTAAAAAACGGCGGATCAGCATAAATCAAATGAATCATCCCCTCATACTCTTCCAGCAACGCCGACATGACAGCTAGATTGTCCCCGAAAATCAAGCGATTTTCTGCTTTAGCTTGGGGATATCCTTGACCTTGAGGGTACAAGATACTGTCAGTTTGCAGCGACGCTGGTATGGGTGAAGGGGGAGTCTTACTTGACCACTTGAGAGTTGGCATAGTCAAAAGGGAGCAGGGGTGATGATGTGAAAATTCTCTGGCACCCCTGCTCCTGAACTAATCGCTATCTGACCAATTTCCAGGCTGCGGGTAGTAGCAAAACTGCTAAAGCAATTTTAATCGCATCCCCAACCAGGAAAGGGTGGAAACCAAGAACCAAAGCTTTGGATAGATCACCAACGTATACGGTCAACCAGGTCACGCCGAAAGTGTAGATCACAATTTCTCCAACCAGGAAAGGCAAAAAGGCTGTGCGGAAATCTCGATCCAAGCCTTGTTCTGCCAGCCAACCAATTATGTAAGCAGCTGCCACGAATCCGATCAGGTAGCCACCCGTCGCACCGGACAAATAAGCCAATCCTTGAGCGCCACCCGCGAAAACTGGCATCCCAACTATGCCCATCCCTAGATAAAGCAGCATGCTGATGCTAGCGTGGTTCTTACCCAAGGCAGCCCCAACCAGTAGAACTGCCAAAGTCTGCCCAGTGAGAGGCACCGGAGTGAATGGCAGCACGATGCGGATCTGTGCGAAGGCGGCGACCAAAAGGCTGCCGCCCAACACTAAGAGTGCGTCTCGAACGAGACGGTTTGTTTTTGGAAATAAGCGTTGTGTGATCTCGGGCGCGATGGTTGTTTGCATATTATTATTTACCAAATTTTTCTTTCAGTAGATCTTCTAAAGTTGGTTGGCCAATTTCCTGAAGTTCGTATCTCACTCTTTGGGTGGGTTTATTGATCTTCAGCAATTTGCCCAAATCGATGGGAGTGCCGATAATGACCAAGTCAACGTCGGCGTTGTTGATGGTTTGCTCGAGCTCTTTCATTTGATCGTCGCCATATCCCATGGCAGGAAGAACATCGCCGGTTGTGGGATATTTCTCGTAGGTAGCTTTGATGGTGCCGACAGCATAGGGACGCGGGTCAATGATTTCTGCTGCGCCAAAACGACGGGCAGCCACCCAGCCAGCGCCATATGCCATCTCGCCGTGAGTCAGCGTGGGACCATCTTCTATCACAAGGACGCGTTTGCCGCGTATTGTAGCAGGATCATCCACAAACAAGGGCGAGGCTCCCTCAATTATCACAGCATTGGGTGTGAGGGTGCGCAAACTCTCTTGAACGGCCATCACGTCCTCAGCATCAGCCGTGTCTACTTTGTTTATCACGAAGACATCGGCTTGTCGAACGACTGCCTCGCCAGGGTGATAAGTCACTTCGTGACCGGCGCGATGAGGATCGGCAACCACTATCGACATATCGGGGGTGTAGAAAGGCAGATCGTTGTTGCCGCCGTCCCAAAGGATAATATCGGCTTCTTCTTCAGCCTGGCGCAGAATAGCTTCGTAATCCACACCGGCGTAAACGATAACATCATTGACGATGTGTGGTTCGTATTCCTCGCGTTCTTCGATGGTGCAATCGTGTTTATCCAGATCACTGAGTTCTGCATAACGCTGCACTTTTTGTGCCACCAAATCGCCATAGGGCATGGGGTGACGGATTGCGGCCACACGGAAGCCCATGTCCCGCAAGATCAGCGAAACCCGGCGGGTGGTCTGACTCTTGCCGGAGCCGGTGCGCACCGCACAGATTGAGACTACGGGTTTGGTTGATTTCACTTGGGTACTGTTGAGGCCCATCAACCGAAAATCAGCCCCAGCGGCCAATACTTCAGATGCTTTATGCATCACGTACTCATGAGGGATATCACTATACGCGAAGATAACTTGTTCAACTTCCCTCTCTTTGATTAATTTAATCGAGTCACTTTCTGGGAAAATAGGAATCCCCTGAGGGTATTGTGAGCCAGCTAACTCTGCTGGATACTGTCGTCCCTCGATATTGGGGATTTGTGTTGCAGTGAATGCCACGACTTCATATTCCGGGTTATCCCTGAAATAGACATTGAAGTTGTGGAAATCGCGCCCCGCGGCGCCCATGATTAGGGTTTTTACAGGCATTAAATTGTTCCTTAAAAATGATCTAATCGGTCTGCGTGGTCTACAAGATTTGTCTGATGTCGAATTCGGACTTCCAGACCAGTGGACAAATTCGACGACGGAATATTATGAAATCAGGCGATAAGGTTTGCAAGTTACTAATTTCCTCATCGCCTGATAAACATCATTACATCACTTCTGGCGCTCGAATTGCTAACAATTTTAATGCTGTCGCAATCGTCTGCTTGGCGGCAGCTATTAGACGGATACGTGCCGAACGCATAACAACTGTTTCAGCTTTGAGCACTGGCACAACATGATAGAAACTGTGAAATGCAGTCGCCAATTCAAAGGCATAACTCGCCATGACCAGTGGACGATATTCCTTGGCAGCCTGTTGAACAACCACAGGGAAGCGGGAAATCGACTCGATCAATTCAATTTCATGGGGAAGGAGTTCATAATCGAACTGCGCTTGATTTGGAATCTCACCAGCTTTGCGCAAAATACTGCTGGCACGCACGTGGGCATTTTGAATATAAGGGCCAGTGTGACCATCGAAGCTCAGCGCTTCGTCGATATCGAAAACTATGTCCTTATTGTTATCAACAGAAAGCATGGCATAAGCTAAGGCACCCAACCCGACTTGCTGCGCAACATCATGACGCTCAGCTTGTGGGAGATCGGGATTCTTCTCTTCGATCTCCGCTAACACCCGCTGAATAGCCTCATCTGCAACGGTTTTGAATAGCACTACATTGCCGCGCCGCGCCGACATCGCTCCCTCTGGCAGGCTTACAAAGCCATAGCCCAGGTGATGGCATTTCTTGGCTTGTTCGAACCCCCACAATTCAAGGATCTTGAAAGCTTGTTGAAAATGCATGCTTTGGCGCACATCAACAACATAGACCGAGCGGTCCACACCGAATTTCTCGAATTTATCCTTAGCCAATGCCAAATCTTTTGTCAGATAAAGCGTTGTGCCATCGTTGCGCAAGATCACATTGGTGCGGTATTTCTCTTTTTTGAGCCCCAGCTTTTCATCGATCTTGACGATCACCGCTCCGCCCTCGGGTCGTTCATCATCAGCGATTCCATTGGAGATGAGCTCATCGACGATGGCTTTAGAAGGCTCATCAACATCGCTTTCGAAAAACCAGACGTCAATATCGATATCCATCATTTCTAAGATATCGCGTAGTTCTTCCATGCTCCACTCGCGCGTCTCCAACCAGAGCTGGCGCAGATAAGGGTCACCTGCATCCCATTTGCGATACATCTCTCTCCGCTCAGCATCATACGCTTCACGCTGGGCTTTTTCTTCAGGAGATTCATTTTCTTTTGGCTTAAGCATGTTGGTGGCTTCGACATACAGGTTTAGCAGCCACTGACCGCGTTCGTGGATTTCTTCTGGTTCCTGCCCTTTGTAGAGCTTATCATAGATCCACAATACAGTGATCACACCCAACCCTAAATCACCGGGATAGGAAGCTCGAATTGTCTCAAAGCCAGCGAATTCAACCAAACGAGCCAATACCTCGCCTAAAATTGAGTTGCGGTAATGGCCGATATGGAAAGAATGATGTGTATTAGGCTGAGCATATTCCACCATCACGCGCTCGTTTTTGTTCTCCCCGCGTCCGAATTCATTTCCATCTTCCAGAACCTGGTCAATCACTCGCTTGCTGAAATCACTCGCTGAAAAATATAAGTTGAGATAACCTTTGACGGCTTCAACACGACTGAATCCTTCAGGCGTTCCAATGTGAACGGCAGCTGCCTCGGCGATCTCTTGGGCACGCGCCGGCACGTTAACTTTTTTCCGAGAACGAGCCTCTTGGGCCGCGATTTGGAAGAATGAAGTTGATATGCCCCAATCTCCACTAAATGGAATGGGGTTCCACTGAAAAGTTTCTGGAGTGGGGATATCGTTTTCAGAGCAGTAGGATCGGATTAGGCTTTCGATGGATTTTTGTTCTACTTCAAACATAGCGCACCAAAGAAAATGCCGCAGCAGAATGTGATTTGGGTTGCTTGCTGCGGGTGGAGATTATACCATTCCCAAAGTGAAGAAATTTCCCGATTTCACAGGTAAAACGCAAAAAGCGGGAGCTCAACATAAAGCTCCCGCTGGATTACAACCTGGGGAAATTCTATACTTCAGGTTTATTTTTCGAGAGCAGCCAATTTCTTCATCAGGCGGCTCTTACGGCGCGAGGCGTTATTCTTGTGAATGACACCCTTCTGGGCAGCTTTGTCCAATGCTTTCACAGCAACCATCGTAGCTTCACGGGATGCGGCAACATCCCCGCTCTCGATGGTTGCGAGTGCTTTGCGAACAAAAGTGCGTGCACTACCGCGACAAACTCGATTGTGTTCTCGACGTTTTACGTTTTGCCTATTACGTTTAATTGCAGACTTTATATTAGCCAAGTCAAACCTCCGAAACTTGGATGAAACCTTTGATTTTGACGAAGGCGTATTTTACATGAGTGAGGTCGATTTGTCCACCCCCCCTTTACAGGATGAATTGGCTAATAAACAAACAATTTTGTCACTTGAGTAAGCGCGCGCACATGCATAAGTTCATGGTAACATGGAAATCCCAGGCTGGCCGGGTGATCGCAATTGATTTTGGATTTTGGGTTGCCGAGGGATGATTGGCGTTGGCTTGCCAGCCCAATCAGAAATCGTAATCCATCAATCTGAAATCGGTTGAGGAAAGTCCGCACTCCACAGAGCACGATGTCGGATAACATCCGGAGGGAAGAACACTTCGATATGCAACTTCGGTTGCTACGCAGTGTGAATTTCCTGTATCGGGCCACAGAAACAAACCGCCAGGGATTTGTGATTGAAGATTTGCGAACGTTAATTGGGGAAACCCGATCATCAATTTGCAATCGAAAATCATTAATCCATAGGCAAGGGTGAAAAGGTGGTGTAAGAGACCACCGGCGTCGGCAGCAATGTCGGCGGCCAGGCAACCCCCATCGGGAGCAAGGCCAAGCAGGGACGATGTGGCTGCTCGTCACGCTCAGTCCCGGGTAGGCTGCACGAGGCACCTCGAGAGAGGCGTCCCAGACAGATGATCACACAGGCGGGGAATTCCCCGCTGAACAGAATGCGGCTTATAGGTCGGCCTGGGGTAAGATTTTTTTATGCCAAGAACTGAATCAAATCCAATTTTCAAATATTCTTTCACCGTCCCAACTGAAGCAGTCGACCAGAATGGTCACGTCAACAATGTGTATTATGTGCAATGGATGCAAGATGTCGCCGTTCGCCATTATGATCATTTAGGGGGCACAAAACCCACACTGGCAATAGGAGCAACCTGGGTAGTGCGGGAGCACCATATCAGATATTTGAATCCAGCCTTTGCGGGGGATGAAATTGAAGTTCATACTTGGGTGGCGAATTTTCGTCGGGTACGCTCATTGAGATGTTACAAATTTTATCGGAAGTCGGATAATACATTGCTTGCAAAGGGCGATACCGATTGGGTTTTTGTCGATATCAAAAATGGACAACCTATGGCCATACCGGAAAAGATCTCTAAAATATTCACGCTTTATTCTGACACTGAAAGCCATCCGAATGATGAATTCATCGTTAGAGAGAACAAATAGTGAAAAAAGATAAACGACCAACAGTATGGTTTTCTGAGCAAGGGGATTTACGCCAGAAGAGCAAGAGTAAAGCCAATTTACCTTCGCTGCCACCTGAGCAGCAAACAGTATATTTACATCGCGAGTCAAAAGGCCGCGGCGGAAAGACAGTTTCATTGGTCAAGAATTTGGTGCTCTCCGAGAAAGATATGAAAGATCTTGCCAAACAGCTCAAACTTGCTTGCGGCAGTGGGGGGACAATATAGGGGGCTGTGATCGAGATTCAGGGCGATCACCGCAAAAGGATTGCTGCCCAATGAAGCAAACTTGGATTCAAAAATAAAGCTGGCCGGGGGTTAAGTGAACGATGGATCAATAGCTTGTCAACTGATTGTGCTGACACTGGATTGAGACAGCAGGTTTACCAAGCTGGTGCGCATAGAACGTTCTTGGGTCTATGATTAGGGCAGGTTGAATGTGCAAACGGGGGTCGATGATTGCTTGTAGCGAATTAATTATTGGAATACAATTAGAACAGACAAATTATTGTTCTATACTTAGTAGTATGTCTCATAAGTGTTTATGTTGGATGTCACTGCGAGCGTGCCAACGGCAGGCCTGCGGCCAGCGTGGCAGTCTCCGTGCCTAACGGGGAGATTGCTTCACCCCTTTGGGGTTCGCAATGACACAAATTAGGATATCTTATGAGACGAGTTACTTGGGGGAACCCCAAAAAGCTGTGCAATTCTACATACAGGTTGGTCCGGGGATTTCCTAGGAGGCTTTGCTAATGGTTTGGCAATGGACACCCTATGCGATATTACCCTTTGTAGCAGCGCTTACATTATTCATAACCGGATTTAATGTCCTGCGACGTCGCATAAATCCAGCTTCCGCTTCAGGTGCATTGGTATTGTTTGCCTGTGCGGGGTTAATGCTGGCATTTTTCATCGAGACATTGAGCACTGAAATTTCAGCCAAGATCCTTTGGACCAAAATGCAGTACGGGGGCATAGTTGTGGCACCAACAGTTTGGTTGGTGTATTCGCTGCAATATACTGGCCGCGAGAAATTGCTTTCTAAACGCAACGTTATTTTGATCAGCATTGTGACTCTGATCGTATTGTTGTTGGTTTTCACCAACGAGATGCATGGTTTTGTCTGGCGCGATATCCAGTTGGACACAAGCGGCCCATTTCCAGAATTGGATAAAACCTTTGGGATTGGATATTGGGTGATGGTGGGGTACCTGTATGTTTTGTTGCTTGTTTCTGGTTTCCTGCATGTCGAAATGATCATTCGTTCGCGCCGCCTATATCGCTGGCAGGCGAGAGTGTTGATCATCGCCACGATTTTCCCATCTCTAGGCGCATCGTTTGATGCTTTCGACGTCAGCCCTTTACCAAGACTCGTATCGACATCGGTGGGAATAATACTGGGTGGCTTGATAGCCGCTTTTGCCATTTATCGAGTTCGTTATGGCGACATCAAAGCAGTATCTTATAGAGCAGTTTTTGAGCGCATGGGTGACGCTGTCATAGTGCTAGATGCTCAAGGCTACATTGTCGATTTGAATGCCAGCGCGCAGGACCTGATCGCCCATTCTTCTTCGAAAGCTATCGGACGACGCGTGACACAAATATGGCCTGACCGATTAGAACTACCCCAAGGAGATGCCGAGGTAAGCGAAGAAGTTGTCCTTGAACGTGAAAACATGCCGTTTTCTTACGATATGCGTATTTCACCTATGATCGATTGGCGTGGACATCTGGTGAGTTGGGTCATGGTATTGCGAGATATCACTGAGCGCACCCTCTCAGAGGGCATGTTGGCCCAAAAGGCGCAGCAGTTATCCCGGTCGAATGCCTTCATCTCTGCACTGAGCCGGGTTTCCGCGCATATAAAAACCACGCAGGATCCAGAGCAGGTAATGGAGACCTTGGGGGCAGAACTCCAAAAAATCGGCATAACCTGCATTGTCGCCATGCTGGAGCCCTCTGATGATGAACTGGTCATCCGTTATACTTCCATAGAGTCCAAAATATTAGTGGTGGGCGAGAAGCTTTTTGGCTATAAGATGCGAGGCTTCCGCATCCGGCGAGACCGCTTTTCCATTTGGGACGAGCTTATTGAACAAGGTCAGGTTACGATTATTGATGAAGAGATTGCGTTGTTGGCTGACTTGATTCCAGGCATCCTGCATTCGCTGATTGAACGTGTCTTCAAGATGGGTGGTTGGGATCCTGAGGGGGCAACGTTCTGGCTTCCTTTAATTATTGAGAATAAAGTGATAGGAGCAATGATGTTGTGGGGTAAAGATCTGCGCGAGAGCGACGTGCCGGTGCTCTCCGTCTTCGCGGGTCAGGTGGCGACAACACTTGAGAGCGCGCGTTTATATGCTGCTGAGCAAGAGCGTTCTGATGAGTTGTCAAGGACGGGTGAGCTATTACAGCAGGAACTTGCTGAGCGGGTACAGGCAGAGCGTGCATTACAGGTATTGCTCACAGACAAAGAGATATTGCTAAAAGAGATCCACCATCGCGTCAAAAATAACCTCCAGATCATTTCCAGCATGCTGCGTTTGCAGTCAGATCAGACTGATAATCAGACCATCTCCGCATTTGTTAATACAAGTCAGAGTCGCATTCATTCGATGGCCTTAATCCATGAAATGCTCTATCAATCGGAAAACTTGGCACAAGTCAGGTTTGATGAATATGTTCAAAGACTGATGACCTATTTTCAAGAGACGACCTACTCACTCAAAAAAGAGGTCGAAATTAAGATCGATATAGAGCAATTACATCTAGATATTGATGCCGCCATCCCATGTGGATTGATCTTAAATGAGCTTGTTTCTAATTCGCTGGAACATGCATTCCCAGACCAAAAGCATGGGATAATTCAGATCAGTTTTTCCAAGGATCGGGATGGATATTTATTGAGCATTGAAGATAATGGTATTGGTTTGGCGGAGGAAATTAGTCTCATAAATACAGATTCTTTGGGTTTGAAGTTAGTTTCTGCATTAGTCATGCAATTAGGTGGAGAGCATACCTTAGAACGATCAGGGGGAACCAGATTTTCAATCTCTTTTGATGGCTCAGCATGAGATAAGCCAGGTGACCCCATGGATCGCTGTTGCGGTCAGGAAACATAGGATTAATGATGTCAAAAGATAAGCGCCCCACTGTTTGGTCTTCTGAGCTGGGGGATTTACGCAAGAAGACCCAGAAGAAATCTGCCCCCAAGGTATCACTGCTGACACAGCACCAGACCGCCTATCTGCACCGCGAATCCAAGGGTCGCGGGGGTAAGACCGTTTCATTGGTCAAAAACCTGGTTTTATCTGAAGAAGACCTCAAAGCGCTGGCCAAAAAGCTCAAACGCGTCTGAGGTACGGGCGGAACAATCAAAATCAATGTCATCGAAATTCAAGGCCAGCACCGCAAAAAGATCGCTGATGAATTAAGTAATTGATGTTTCGCAAGCAAAAGAGAATCTCCCTGGAAATAGGGGGTCGGAGGCGAAGCCCCCACCCCCTATTTCCAGGGAAACCTCGCTTCATGTGTGTAACATGAGTTAAGTAAACTTGGGTATAAGGTAAAACTGTCCGGGGAGTAAGTGATTGTGTAAACGGATGCTCAAGGCTTTCTTAAATGACACAATTTTGTCATGCTGAGCCGCCGGTCGGAGACCCGCCTGCCCAAAGGACCGTACGCCAAGGGCGCGCAAAGCGAGCGTGGCGCAGGATGAAGCTCACAACACCGCGGGCGCGCACAGCGATAACAGGCTATAACATGGAATAATCTATTTTGTCCGGAGCTTCTATCACAACTTGAGGCAATATAGTTATTCGAATACAATTAGATCGGACAATTTTTATTACATAACTAGTGAAACCAACAAAGGTATACAACACAGCACACAGGTCAACCTGGGGTTTGGGTTTCACGCTTTTATGTCCAGAATTTTTTGGCTTTTTGGGAATTACCGTGAGAGATCACACATTTGGGGGTATGGAGCGTGCTCCGCACGCCCATACCCCCAAATGTGACCCCTTACCACGGCGATTCCAGGAGACCAAATTTTTTGGCCCGACAAACCTGATTCATATGTGCTTTATTTGTTCAATATGACTCGGAAAAAAGGCAAATATTGACTTGAATTGGTTCACATATACAATTATCCTGGATATCGCTGCAATCCTGATCTTCCTTTGGGGAGTGCGCATGATCTGGTCGCAGCGTTATTTGCCTGGATGGCGAACTGCGATCCTGCTTCTTGCAGGATCAACGCTTTGGATGATTGCTATCGCCAATGAATTTTCAAGCGCTTCATTTGAAATCCAGATATGGTGGGTGAGACTGGAATGGTTATGCTGGACAATCGTCCCAACAGTTTTGGCGGTCTACAGTTTGCTCTACAACGAATGGATCAAAAGGCTGCAATGGTGGCAGTTGCTTTTGATCATTATCGTTCCGATTTTTATAAACACACTCTTTTTGACCAATGATCGGCATGGACTTCTCTACGAAAGAATTTGGTTTGGTTTAGATAATTCTCTGCTCGAGAAGGCATTTGTTCCAGTCTCCTGGGGGTACGTGTTATACAGTCATTTTCTATTCATCTTCGGATTTCTAACAATCATCTATAAGCTCATAAAATCAAAAAGATTGTCTACCTGGGATGCAGGCATATTGGTTATCGTCGTTGCTGTGCTGTGGGTGGTGGTTTGGCTGAATCAATTCTACGATCTCAGGATTCTACCCGTCATCAATCTTTCTGCGCTTGCCCTGGGAATAACAATTCCCATCATCATTTCGGTGGCTTCCCGGAGGCAATTAGGAACTATCAACCTGTATACCCTCGATACAGTGTTTGAATCTTTGAACACAGCCGTGTTCCTATTAGGCAATAACGATAGAGTATTGGATCTTAATCGTGCGGGGGAGCAGCTCGTCAAAAATACCGTCACCCAACCCCGAGAGAAATATCTGCGTGAAATTGTTGATATCGCTGCTGGCGAATTGGATCTTTCCAGTGACTCTGAAAACAGCGCTCAACAAATCTCTTTGAACTGTAACGGGGTGATCAGAACATTTCAGGTGAATATATCCCCCATTAAGAATTGGCTGGGGCAAACCACGAGCAAGATCCTGGTATGCAGTGATATCACCGAGCATGAAAAGTTTTTGCAGGAAACCTCAGCCTTGCTGGATACCAGCATTGCTGTATCCTCTTCGCTGAAGATCCAAGAAGTGCTGCTGCTTATGGCAGAGACGCTGCTGAAATTAACCCATTTCAATTTGTGTGAGATCTATGAGTGGGATGAAGAGGAAGATCAATTAATCCTGCTGATTGAGCATGGTCGCTCCTTCTGGCCGGATAATCTGGGCGAAAAATATTTGGTTGATGATTATCCCACCTCGAAAAAGGTATTGCTTACGGGTGAATCGGAGCTAATAAATTCAACGATGGATGATCCAAATGCAGCCATCTTACGGGATGAAGGTTACGCCAGTTCACTTTTCATGCCAATACGAGATAACGATCAGGTGGTTGGGTTGATGGAGATCTCACATGCTGAGGTGGTCGATTCAGATTATGCTGCGATTGAAGCGGAAAGCCAAAATTTGCTGTCTGAATCAGATTGGTTGAGGTTATCCGATGAGTTTCAGGGGGACAAATTGGTTGAGCAGTTGGAGCGATTGGCCAAGAAAACCCAGGCCTCCGATTGTTCAATATCAAGATGGAATCATGTGGATAATTCCATAGAATTTATCGCCTCTTATACCTCTGCAACCTGGACTCGATATGAGGGACCTAAATATGATACGGATGGATGGGCCAGCGCACTCAAATCTTTAGGAGAAGGGCAGGTAAGAATTGTCCGTAAGGATGACCCAGACATTTCCCCTGTGGATCAGGAGGATATGCACACATCGAATTCACAGGTGTTGGTGGTTATTCCAATTTCGGTAAAAGATCGTATCATTGGCGTTGTAAAGCTATATAAAATTGTCGATGACGGCCCTATCCCCGAGGATACCCTGCTGCTCTGGAAAAATGCTACCGATCAGGCCGCCATCGCCTTTGAAAACGCACGTCTATTCGACCAAACCCAACGCGCCTTAGCTGCACAATTAGCGTTAAGAGAAGCCAGCAATGTGATTGTTTCTGAGTTAAGAACAGACATGATTTTGTCCAAGCTTGCCGCACAAGTGTGTGAGGTGGCTAACGCAACTAGCGTTTATATTTGTGAATTCGATGAATTAAAAACGTTCTCCACGGTGATCGCTGAATATTATAGCCCGCGAGCAGCCCCTGAGGAAAAGAATTCAGATATTGGCCAGACTTATCCTAATTGGGACGATGATGCTGTTTTTCTGAATTTGATGGAAAATGGGCAGTACGATTACTCATATATCGATGACCCGGAGGTCAGCGAGGATGAAATTTCCCATATGAAGGAATATGGCGTCAAATCGATCCTATTCATCCCAATTCTTATCAAAGCACGGTTAATCGGATTTATTGAGGTTTGGGAATCTCGCAAGAAACGAGAATTCACTCCCGAAGAGATCAGGTTATGTGAAGATATATCCAAAAGCGCGGCTGTCGCCCTTGAGAATGCCCGCCTGTTCGAGCATGCCCAAGCGGAAATTGACGAGCGTATGAAAGCAGAGCAAATCATAAAAGCTTCTCTGCATGAAAAAGAAATCCTGCTTAAAGAGATCCATCACCGGGTCAAAAATAACCTGCAGATCATTTCCAGTATGCTGCGTTTGCAGTCAGATCAGACTGATAGTCAAACCATCTCTGCATTTGTAAATGCCAGTCAGAGCCGCATTCATTTGATGGCCTTAATCCATGAAATGCTCTATAAATCGGAAAACTTGGCGCAAGTCAGGTTTGCTGAATATGTTCAAAGTTTAGTGACCCATTTTAAAGGAATGTCCTACTCATTTAAAAAAGAGGTCAAGATAAAGATTGATGTAGAGGCAATACATCTGGATATTGATGCTGCAATCCCATGTGGATTGATCTTGAATGAGCTTGTTTCTAATTCGCTGGAACATGCATTCCCAGACGATAGGCATGGGATAATTCAGATCAGATTTTCCAAGGATCGGGATGGATATGTATTGTGCGTTGAAGATGATGGCATAGGTTTAGCGGAGGACATTAGTCTCACAAATACAGATTCTTTAGGTCTGAAGTTAGTTTCTGCATTAGTATTGCAATTAGGTGGAGAGCATTCTGTCGAACGATCAGGGGGAACCAGAATTTCAATCTCTTTTGATGGCTCAGCATGAGATAAGCAAGGTGACTAGTGCTATCTCAAAAATGAACTGTTTGTCACAGTTACTCTGAGGTAGCGAAGCGGCTGAAGCGACCGAAGAGTCTCTATTACCAAAATTCTTAGATCCTTCGCTCGCCTCCGGAGGTTCACGCCATCGGGGGGGAATTCAGCCCTAGAACCAGGAATGTAGAAGTTTCAAATAACATTGCTTGCCGAGGTCTAATTATGCGTATACAATGTGTTCGCATAATACTGGAATTATGTTCTCAGTTAGAGGTACCCCAGGATTTGGCCGAATGTGGCTTATTGGTCGTCCTGGGATTCAGGAATAATTATGTCAAAAGATAAGCGCCCAACTGTTTGGTCTTCTGAGCAAGGGGATTTGCGCAAGAAGACCCAAAAGAAATCCACCCCCAAGACCTCACTGCCGCCCCAGCAGCAGACTGCGTATCTGCACCGCGAATCCAAGGGTCGCGGGGGAAAGACCGTTTCCTTAGTTAAAAATCTTGTCCTCTCCGAGAAAGATATGAAAGATCTGGCCAAAAGCCTCAAACGCGCCTGTGGCACTGGGGGAACGATTAAAAACAATATCATTGAAATACAAGGTGAGCACCGCGAGAAGTTGGCAGGAGTTTTACGGAAACAAGGTTATAAAGTTGTTATTGCAGGGGGGTAAGATTGCGGTGATATGTCGATCCCCATCACGATTCCCCGGATCCCGGAATCTGGTTTTTACCACGTTCGAATTTGGGTGGTTGTGAATGGAGAACAAGTTCCTGCCAGCGATATCCTCATTACACTACCAGGAAAAGAATGAAATTCAGTAGATCACAGATTCTCAATTATTGATGTCATTGCGAACGAATGAAGCAATCTCCACCCTTTAGAGGGGGATTGTTTCGGCACGAAACGCCTCGCAATGACAAAAATTCGTGATCTACTGAAATTTAGGAAAATCTGTATTGGGTAATAACACGCTGAACACTTGTGTCATTCTGAGCGAAGCGAAGAATCCCTTATATGTTCAATTTGATTGAGCCTTTGCAGGTACAAAGTGTCTCGGCCTTTCAGGGATTCTTCGTCGCCTCGCTCCTCAGAATGACAAGGTAAAGTGTTCGACATCATTCTAACCATTACAGAATTTAGGAAAATCTAAAAAATAAACCCCTGGCAACTCCTCAGATGACCCCTCACAGCATTTATTTACACATTCCCTTTTGCCAGCATCCCTGCAGTTATTGTGACTTCAACACATACGCTGGCTTAGATGAGCTGATCCCCGCATATACAGATGCATTGATCGAGGAAACCCGCATACTATCGGCGGGAAAAGAGTATCCAATCCCTGTAAAAACGATCTTTTTTGGTGGAGGCACTCCTTCTCTGCTGCCTGAGCAATCAGTGGCTCGAATTCTACGTGCCTTGGATAATGGCTTTCAATTTGAGGATCAGCTTGAAATTACCATGGAGGCCAATCCTGGCACACTCTCGTTAGAATATTTGAAATCCCTAAAAAAACTAGGTATAAATCGAATCAGCTTGGGGATGCAATCGGCACATGCCGGAGAGTTAATTTTCTTAGAGCGCAATCATGATTATCGAGATGTCGTTGAAGCGGTCAAATGGGCGCGGCAAGCCGGATTTGATAATTTGAGTTTAGATTTGATCTTTGGGTTGCCGGAGCAGCAGATTGACCTCTGGCGTGATACTCTCGATTTGGCTTTGGGATTGCGCCCGGAGCATTTCTCGTTATATGCCCTGACCGTTGAGCGTGGAACCCCTTTAGGGAAGTGGACCGATCGCGGATTGACCCCCTTACCTGATCCCGACGTTGGTGCAGATATGTACGAATTAGCTGGTGACCTTCTCGCAAAATCGGGATACGTTCAATATGAAATTTCCAATTGGGCTTTAGCGTCGCACGTCGCACATCGCACGTTGCCCACCCTTGCGAGTCAGCACAACTTGCAATACTGGCGCAACCAGCCCTATTTGGGACTTGGCGCAGGTGCACATGGCTTTGTGGAAGGGTACCGCACACAAAATGTCTTATCGCCCAAAGCCTATGTTAATCAACTCTGCGATGGAAAATCGATAAGAAAACCATATCCGCACACTCCTGCCACATCTCAGGTGGAGGAAATTGATCAAGACACCGAAATGCGAGAAACGATGATGATGGGAATGCGCCTTACGGAAGAAGGTGTATCTGATGATGTGTTTCAGGCGCGTTTTGGAATTTCCCTTAAAGAAGCTTTTCAAAGCGAGATCAGTGAATTAATAGATTGGGGATTGATTGAATGGGTAGATGAAAGGATTCGATTAACCCCTAAAGGAATATTGTTGGGAAATCAAGTATTTATGCATTTTGTATAAAGTTCAACGAAAAACGCTAGACATCTCTTTTCAATAACTTATTGGCCAATTCAGATAATGCATCCCCGGCATCCCCTTGGGGATCTGCATCTTCCAGATCTTGAAGTGCGCGGCTCGTCAATCGTTCAGCCTCACTTTTTGTGAAGTCGCGCCCGCCTTCGAGTTCGAGTTGACGAGCAATTTCGGGCACTTCTTCTTGTGTGATCGGTCCTTGTAACCAACGCTTTGCAAAGTCTCCATTTTTCCCCAACCCAAATAAGACAGGCAGCGATTTTTTGCATTCGATCAGATCACTGGCCACCGACTTACCCGTAACCTCAGCATCACCCCAAATACCAAGATAATCATCCAAGGCTTGGAATGCCAGTCCCAGATTACGACCGAAATTGCTGTAGGCGTTTCGAGTTTCTGCATCTACATCAGCAACCAAGGCTCCCAGTTCAGTACTAGCGGCTAATAGGGCGGCTGTTTTACCTCCTACCATAGGCCAATAATCTTCAATGACCAGGTCAGCTCTATCTTCATAAGAAATGTCTAGAAATTGACCCTGGGTGAGATGCAGGCAAGTTTGTTGAATTAATTGCGTGGCATCTAGCGTGATCGCTGGTGTGGCAGTCTCTATGAGCCGTGTGACAGCTTGCTGAGCCAGGGTGAACATGGTATCACCAGTGTTGATCGCCTGAGCAATACCCCAAAGTTTCCACACCGTGGGTCGACCACGTCTTAGGGGGCTGTGATCTTCAATGTCGTCGTGGATCAGGGAGAAGTTATGAACTAGCTCAACGGCAGCTGCAGCTGGGAGTGCTTTTTCCCAATTTCCCCCGGCTGAAGCAGTTGCCAGAAGCACCAACAATGGGCGGACGCGTTTGCCACGCGCTTTCGGGCCCGCACCTTCGCCTTTCCAACCTATTGCATAGGCTAACATCTCGTGAAGGCCATGATAATGTTCTTCTTTTGTGGTGCCGATGATTTGTTGTAATTCAGTTTCTATGGCTGGCAAAAATTCGTCAATGTAATGTTGAAGAGTCATAATTTATTGCGTATGTTCAATGAGTTGAGTTTGGCGTAAATCATCAAGGTTGCCTATGCCCGCTGCAAACATCGTAACCTGGATTTCACGGGCTACTTCTTGGATGGTTAGAAGTGTATCGTCTAGAGAACGAGTTGCGGCTTTTAGGAAAGGCCCAGCCATGCCGCCAAGTGAGGCGCCTAAAGCGACGCATTTGGCGATATCAAGCCCAGTACGCAATCCACCCGAAGCAAAAATCGGAATTTCGGGCGCTATCTGGTAGACATTTTTGATGGATTGCGCCGTGGGAATACCCCAATTGATGAATGTGGCTGCCAGCCGGGCTTGGCTCTCATTCTCGGCGCGGTGCATCTCAACCTGAGACCAGGAAGTGCCGCCAGCACCGGCAACATCAATGCCCGAGATTCCAGCCCTAAATAATTGCCAGGCAGCGTCCACTGAGATGCCCCAACCAACTTCTTTGGCGATCACAGGCACAGAAAGCTTACTGCAAACTTTTTCAATCTTTTTGAGTAGTCCAGTAAAGTTGGTATCGCCTTCAGGCTGGACAGCTTCTTGAAGGGAATTCAAGTGCAAGATGAGGGCATCAGCCTCGATCATATCCACAACTCGTTGACAATGATCTACATCATAGCCATAGTTGAGTTGAATAGCTCCCAAATTGGCAAATAGCAAAATGTCTGGGGCGATGTGGCGAACTTTGAAGGAGTCAGCCAGTTCGGGGTTTTCCAGCGCGGCGCGCTGCGATCCTAACCCCATGGCGATTCCCGCCTCCTGAGCGGCTTCAGCCAGAGTGCGGTTGATGGCACCGGCTTCTTGTGTGCCTCCGGTCATCGAAGAGATGAGGATCGGCGCTTTTAGGGTGCGGCCGAACAGAGTCTGACCCAGATCTATTTCTTCAAGGTTTAACTCTGGCAGGGCTTGATGGACAAAATGATAACGTTCCAGTCCTGTGCTCAGACCGGAACGTACGTCTTCATCAAGATTTATGCGAATGTGATCTGCCTTACGGGCACCTGTTGGCGTAACTTTTGGCATTTATCAGTGTTCCTTAGATGTGAGGCTATCTTACCAGTCTGGTTTTGGGCTGTCAACGCAGCTTGACAGGAGCGAGAAGCGGGCTGTAAAATTGCCGAGATCAAACGAAAATTAGTCAATAAAAAATTAGAATTGGCTGAATTCTAAATCCAAGGAGGATTTACCATGAACGAAGAAGTACTAGGGAAAGTAAAAGATATTATTGCTGAATTGTTGGATATTGATGCTAGTACCATTACCGCCGAATCCCGTTTCCGCGAGGACCTCGAAGCTGACTCCCTCGACCTGGTCGAGTTGATCATGGAGTTTGAAGAGGCTTTCGGCAGCGAAATTTCTGACGAAGACGCACAGAAGATCACCACAGTTGGCGAAGCCGTCAAGTACGTTTCTGAGCGTCAGTAACTCTTACTTTCGACACACGCAAAAAGCGCAGCACTCGTCTGCGCTTTTTGTTTTAATTAGGCTAAGTTGCTACCTTATTCAATTATGCTTTGACTGCGACGCCCAAATGCGAGAAAAATATCAAAAGCTGCCTGAGCGGACACTGAACTGAATCCTGAGCCTGTCGCAGGGTGTCGAAGTGGTAGTCGAAGGTTGGTTAAAGGCATCTCTGCTCAGGATGTTACCCCATTTGGGGGTAACTCGAGTTAAAGAATGTTTGGGCGTAGTGGTTCTATAAGAGTCGAACCAACTCGAACTAAATCCTAAAACAACTCTGGAATCTCCTCAGGGTGTTTGGCGACCCGAACCCCGGCATCTTCCAAAGCTTTGATTTTATCAATCGCTAAGCCAGTACCGCCTTGCACGATGGCGCCAGCATGTCCCATGCGCTTCCCTGGCGGGGCAGTTTGGCCTGCAATAAATCCGGCTACTGGTTTGGTGACGTTATTCTTGATAAATTCAGCAGCCTGCTCTTCGTCTGTGCCACCAATTTCTCCGATGAGAACGATTTTTTTGGTTTGAGGATCACCCTCAAAGAGGCGCAAGCAATCGATGAAGTTAGTGCCGTGGACGGGGTCGCCGCCAATGCCCACACAGGTGCTCACGCCCATGCCTTTTTCTTTGAGGGCATAGAGCACTTCGTAGGTTAGAGTGCCGGAGCGGGAAACAACACCCACATCACCGGCAATGGCAATATTTCCGGGGATAATGCCAACCTTGGCTTCGCCTGGGGTCAGCAAGCCTGGGCAGTTGGGTCCTACCAAGCGAACGCCTTTTTGATCTAGGTAGTCGCGTACCCGCATCATATCTAAAACAGGGATGCCCTCGGCAATACAGACAATCAGGTTGATGCCCGCGTCTGCAGCCTCGAAAATTGCATCGGCGGCGAAGCGTGAGGGGACAAAGATCATACTGGCGGTTGCGCCTGTTGCTTCTTTGGCCAATTTAACAGAATCGAAAACGGGGATTTTGCCATCCAAGATCCATTCGCCGCCTTTACCGGGTGTCACACCAGCGACGAGATTGGTGCCGTATTCTAGCATTCGTTGCGCGTGGAACAAGCCCTCGCGACCGGTGATGCCTTGGCCAATCAGTTTTGTGTTTTTATCGACGAGAATACTCATTTCTAATTCCTTCCTTCGACGTAGCTCAGGACAGGCCCTTGGCAGCAGCAACGGCTTTTTGGGCGGCACCGGCCAGTGTTTCAGCAGTGATCATTTCGGCATCGGCCAGTAATTGACGGCCTTGTTCGGCATTGGTTCCCACGAGGCGCACAACCATGGGCACATCGGGCTTAACTTCATCCATCGCTGCCAAAATTCCACGCGCAACTTCGTCACCACGGGTGATGCCGCCGAAAATATTGATCAGCACAGCCTTAATGTTTTTGTCTGAGAGAATAATGCGGAATGCAGCGGCGACTTTTTCAGCCCCGGCCCCGCCACCAATATCTAGGAAATTGGCTGGTTCTCCGCCAAAGAGTTTGATCACGTCCATGGTGGTCATGGCCAGCCCGGCCCCATTGACCATACAGCCAATATCGCCGTCTAGTTTGATGTAGGAAAGACCGTATTTACGTGCCTCGATTTCAGAATCGTCTTCGATATCAAGATCACGCTTATCAGCCAGATCGGGATGGCGGAAAAGAGCGTTATCATCTAAAACCATCTTGCCATCTACGGCTTCTAGTTTTCCCTCGGCAGTGATCACCAGGGGATTGATTTCCGCCAAATTGGCATCGCTTTTCTTATAAGCTTCCCATAGCCCCACAGCGATGGTGCCAAAAGACCGCCAGTGTTCGCGAGGCAGATCGATGCCCGCCGCTATATCTCGGGCCTGGTAGCCTTGGAGACCCATCAAAGGATTAATATGCACTTTGATAATTTTCTCAGGAGTGACGCGGGCCACCTCTTCGATGTCAACGCCACCCTCTGATGACGCCATCATCACTGGGCAGCGGGCAGCGCGGTCGTTGGTGATGCCCAGATAGATCTCTTTTTCTATGTTGGCGGCTTCGTCAATGAGAACTTTGCGAACTGGCAGCCCTTTTATCTCCATGCTCAGAATTTGAGTCGCCAAATCCTCAGCTTCATCGGGGTTTTTGGCGAGAAGTATTCCGCCTGCTTTCCCACGCCCACCCACAAGAACCTGTGATTTAACAACAACGCGGCCACCCAGTTCTTCGGCAATTTGCTTTGCCTCTGCTGCGGTAGCCGCTACTCTCCCTTTTGGGATCGGAACGCCGTACTCGGCGAATATCAATTTTGACTGGTACTCATGTAATTTCATAAGATTTATAGCTCCCTGATTATTTGGTCGAGGAGAAATTCGCGCGGCGATTATACCATGCAGGCCCATGTGTCCTGCTAGGCCAAAGATTAAGCTTTTTGGGTGTCATTTATCCCAAATTTGACCAACTATTGTATAATCACACTCATTAGTGTTTTAAATGGCAAGCGAAGAAAAAGGACTCAAAATCATGGTGTCTAAAGATGAAATTCTTTCTTATCTAGCTCAAGTTTCATCTCTGAAAAGTTTGGCTGCCAATCAGTTTGAAGAATTAGCAGGGATGTGCCAGGTTGTGTCATTTGATTCTGGGGTGCATATTTTTTGTCACTGCGGGCGAAGCGTGGCAGTCTCTAGGTTAAAGGATGAGATTGCTGCGACCCTTACAAGGTCTCGCAATGAGTTATAAAAAATTATTTGTGAGACGAACCACTTAAGCTCTTTGAGATGAACGTGATCGAGAGAGAGACCCTATCCAATCTTTGATTGGTTTCAATCGTAGGGATAATAATACGATCACAATCGCCGCAAAATACCAGGGATCAGTGACTCCCTGCTTTACCAGCCAAATATAATGCACTACAGCCAATATCCCCGCCGCATATGCCAGGCGGTGTAAACGTTTCCAGTTTTTCTTCATTCTGCGCTGCCAGCCCTTGGTCGAAGTGACAGCCAACAAGAGCAGGATGATCCCAGTGGTCAGGCCAACAATGGCATAGCGTTTTTCAAGAAGAGCGTCTTGGATTAAACCAAAATCAAAGAAATAATCTACCCCAATAAAAATGGCGAAATGGATGCTGGCATACATAAAACTGTAAAGGCCAAGCGGTCGACGCAATTTAAGAACTTGTCTGAATTTGAAGAAATAGTTAATAGGTGAACAGGCCAGCGATAGCAGCAATAAGATCAGCGCAGTTTTCCCAGTGCGTAGGGTGGCTTCGCGAATGATATCTGGACCAAGATTCCCTTGCCAAAAATCCAATAATCCGACTGCCAGGGGAATCCAGGCTCCGATATGCGTGAATATTTGCAGCGCAGACCAATTGGATGATTTGCGATTCATTTTTCCTCCTAAAGATTTGCAGATTTAGAAACTCAGTATTTTCACACTGCTTGGGTCCAAAACCGAGTTTCTTCTGGTTAGTAATAGACGCTCAAATCCATGCCGTCATACAGATGAGCGACTTCATCTCCATAGCCATTGAACATAATTGATGCACGTCGACCTAATTCGCCGATGCGCCGCTCTGTCGCTTGGGACCAGCGAGGGTGATCGACATTGGGGTTCACATTGGCATAGAAGCCATATTCGTGGGGAGCAGCAGCCATCCACAAGGATGTGGGCATTTCTGTGACCAGGTCGATCTTGACGATGGATTTAATGCTTTTGAATCCGTATTTCCAAGGCACAACTAATCGGATAGGGGCACCATTTTGGGGGAGCAGATCTTTGCCATAAAGCCCGGTTGCCATTAAAGTCAAGTCATGCATGGCCTCATCAACGCGCAGCCCCTCGACGTAGGGCCATTCGTACCAGAGATCGGATTTTTGGCCTGGGAATTGTTTTTTGTCGTAGAGGGTTTCAAAGCGCACATATTTTGCTTCAGCTTTTGGTTCTACTTCGGCGAGCAATTTATGCAGGGGGAATCCCACCCAAGGGATAACCATCGACCAGGCTTCCACACAGCGCATACGGTAGATGCGCTCTTCGGTTTCGAATTTGCGCAAATCTTCCATGGTGAAAGATTTGGGGTTGTTTACCAAGCCGCCAACCTGGACTTCCCATGGTGATGTCTGGAAATCGGCTGACATTTGGGCAACGCGTTGTTTGTCCGTGGTGAACTCGTAGAAATTGTTGTAATTGGTGATGTCTTGGAACGAATTCAATGGGTCGCCGAGTTCATCAGTATCAGCCAAAGCCATAGGCCCGGTTTCAGCAGTAGGATCAGCCTCAGCCGCACTGATCGAGCTGGTTGCAGTTGATGCAGCGGGGCCGCATGCTGCAAGTACTGCCGCACTGGCGCTGACAATGCCCATACTCTTTAGAAATTCCCGCCGGGATAGATAAACGTGTTCCGGGGTGATTTCAGATGATTTGATCTTTTTCATTTTCTTACTCCTTATCTTTTCTACTGATAAATTTCAACCAATATTTCTTACTTATGGATAGGGTTCTGCAAGGAGAGTTTGAATTGCAGTTTCAGTCTCTGCGTACGCGCCCTCGCCGATGTGGAAATATCGCACCTGACCGCTTTTGTCAATCAGATAGCGTGTGGGCCAATAACGGTTTTTGTAAGCCCGCCAGGTCGCTCCATCATTATCCTGAGCAACTGGATAGGGGACATCGAGGCGGATCATGGCATCTTCTAAGTTCGCGAGATCATGCTCATGGTTGAATTCTGGATAATGATTGCCGATGACAACTAAGCCTTGATCTTTATAGGTGTAATACCATTCCCTCACCGAGGGAATTACTCGCTGGCAGTTTATTCAACCGAATGTCCACATCTCAAGTAAGACAACCTTGCCTCGTAAATCAGCCAATCGCAGGGGGCCATCGGTGTTTAGCCAGACCTGGTTGGTCAATTCGGGAGCTTGACCCAAATAAGGCAGAGGATTTGGGGGAAGCACTGTTTTTGTTGGATCTGGTTCGGACGTTTGGCTGGGTTGAAGATCAACTTGTACTTCGCTCGTAGGTGAATCTGATTCTTCCGATGATTCAATTGTTCCCGAGCAAGCTGCGAGAGCGAATACCATTAATGTGATTGTCCAAAATTTCATGACCTTTACCGTTAATTTTCAAATGCTGCTGTAGCAAATACGACCTTAAAGGGTACACAATAAATCATCACGCCCTGGTATTGTGAGAGATCGACATCGCTGGCGATTTCATAATTCTGGCTTCCCAAATTACCTTTCAGCTTGCCGAGATCAACGTAATTGCCGATCTCATCGTGGTTTGCCGCAAACACGTTTTCCACCAGCAGCACATGTAGATCTGGACCGTTGGTCACTTCGAACTCTTCGAAGCGCAAGACACGCTGGTCGGCGTTTTGGAAGATGCTGGCTGTTCCAGAGCCCTTATGGAGATTATCTGCATCCTGGAATTGACCCTGCGTGATGAGCACCCACTCAGACTCTGTGTCCGTTTCAGGCATTTCATCATCCATAGGATGATCGGGCGCCATTTTAGCAATAGTCATGATTTCATTTTCGAGAGCATTTGCTTCATCTGATGTCAAGCTGGCAACATATTCTTCG
Organism: uncultured Anaerolineales bacterium; assembly: GCA_964419495.1. Lineage (GTDB taxonomy): Bacteria > Chloroflexota > Anaerolineae > Anaerolineales > UBA11858 > NIOZ-UU35. The sequence goes on along the minus strand of CAYQQX010000011.1, from coordinate 14,648 downwards.
TCGATGACTTGCATTGCATTTTCGAGTATTTTTTCTGCTTCCTCGGGAAACATATCTGCCAATTCGCTCTGGTTGGGTAAACCCGCGGGAAATGCTTCTTGAACAGACTGATTGATGAATAATGGCGATAGTAACCACCAACCGACATACATAACGAGAATGCTAACGAGCGTTCCGGCGATGATGATGAGTGTTTTCTTCATAATTTTCAACCTGTAAAATTCAATATTGTTGTTATTATTTGCTTTTTCCTGGCAAAGAAAACCTGAATATGGTGCCTTCACCAATTTTGCTTTCGACTTCAATATCTCCGCCGTGTGCTTTGACGAGGCCTTTGACAATGGTGAGTCCGAGTCCCACGCCACCAATTTCGTCATTTTCTCGGGTGCGGCTTTTTTCTCCCCGATAGAAGCGGTCAAATATATAGGGTAAATCTGTTTGGGAAATACCATTGCCGGTATCTTTGACAACTACAATGGTTTTACTGTTTTGTTTTCTGGCACTCAATTGAACTGAACCATTTTTTGGTGTGTGTTGGAGTGCGTTGCTGAGCAAATTGTCTAGGATGCGGCTTAATTTGTCCGGTGCTGCCCAAACAGGATCCACCTTAGGGTCCACTGAACCCTCCAGGGTTACAGACTGCGTAGCTGCTCGGGCGGCGAAACTCTCCAGGGTGTCAGAGATCAGGTCGGAGAGGTTGATCCACTCAAATTTGAGCTCCTGATACCCTGCATCAAGTTGCGCGATCTCAAATAGATCATTCAATAGATTGGTCATGCGGACGATTTCGTTTTGACTCTGACGAAGGTAGCGCGAGATGGTTTCGGGGTCATCGACCACGCCATCGGCCAGAGCATCTACCATCACACGCAAAGATGTCAGCGGTGTGCGTAAATCATGAGAGGCCCAGGCAACCAGATTTCTCCGAGCTTCATCCAGGGCACGTTCGTTCTCAGCAGCATGCTCTAATTTTGCAGCCATTTCGTTGAAGGCCGCAGAGAGCTGCGCAATCTCGTTTTCACCATAGACCGGCACGCGTGTGGAAAAATCGCCACTACTGAGCTGTTGCGCGCCTTGGGCTAAAGTTTCCAAGGTTTGGCTGATTGTGTTCGAGATGAAATAGCCGAAGGAGATCGAGATGCCCCCCGCAAAAAATAATAGCAGTGTGGCCAAGGCCAGATCGTGTTGGTTGATGAACATCAACCGGGCCGTGATCCAAACATTGAAGAGCGTCAAACCACCTGCCAATACATACCCCAGGATTAGGGCATAGCTTATACGCGGCAGACGTTTCCACCAGCCTAATCTGTGAGATGCGAAGCCAAAGATTGCCGAACCTAAACTGGTGAGCCCCAAATAAAGCGCCAGGTAAATTAGATCTCTGGGTGGAGGGCTCATGACCAGCTCGATCAGGATGACTGTGATTAGCAGGATGAAAACGATGCCAAGTATATAATTTACAGTGCGTGAACGGCGTGGAGTTTTGGCTTTTGGAGGTGTCATTTTCCTATTCATCTCCTATGAATTTATAGCCTACGCCCCAAACTGTGAGCAAATGAGCAGGCTCCCCGGGGTTCTTTTCAATTTTCTCTCTCAAGCGCCGTATATGGACAGTAACTGTCGATGGGTCGGTATAAAGTTCGTCCCCCCAAACCTTGCCCAAAAGCTGCGTTCGCGAAAATACTTGCCCTGGGTGCTGCGCAAAATACCATATCAAATCGAACTCTTTGGCTGTCAGGCTAATGGATTGCCCATCGATGATGACAATGCGACCTGAAGGATCGATGCACAGGCGTTCAAATTCCAGGGATTCTTTTTGTTGTTGTGGTGAAACGCCGTCAACTCGCCTGAGCACTGCACGAACGCGAGATACGACTTCTTGAGGGCTAAAGGGTTTGGTGATGTAGTCATCTGCGCCTAAATCGAGCCCGCGAATGCGGTCGTTGGCTTCTCCCTTGGCCGTCAGCATGATGATCGGGATCTGGCGATCCTGGCGGATGTGTTGAGTTATGGTCAGGCCATCAATGCCAGGAAGCATCAAATCGAGTACGATCAGATCGGGTGGGGCTTCCTGGATGGCATCTAGCGCTTCATAGCCATCCGCGGCCTCACGCACGTTGAAGCCCTCGCGCTCCAAATATCGGCGTACGACCTCTCGGATCGTATCTTCGTCATCAACGACGAGAATGGTAATTGGTTTACTCATTAGTTTCGATCTTATTCTTTTCCTAATCCTAGGTTTAATGCTTTTATTGTAGCAGTGGGTTCTTACGAAAGTATTAAAGAATTTATTGAAGTGGTGCTCTCGATAATTGGTTTTAGAAACGAAAAAAAATTTGCGGTGCTGATCATTCGGGAGTCGACGTCTCCTGATGTCGGAAATGAATATGGCCTGAGTGTGATTTTTCGAAATCAGGAGATTTCGGACTCCGATTCCAATTAGCATTTTCAAGTAATTTGACGAGAATACCATTGAAGAAATTCTGGTGAAATGATCAAAATTGCCCTCCAGGCGTTTCTAAAACATTCTAACTGGTTAAAGGGAGAGATATGACTCACCCTGAATCAAATATTTGGATGTTATTTTCGTTTTTACCCCATCCCCCCTAGCCCTGCTACGCATCCCCACCGGAGGGGGGTTTTGTGAAAAAAATAGGTGCGTGCAAGCGCAAAGCGCTGCACGCACCTATTTTTTTCACTATTTCCCCTCACCCGAATGTCGGGGGAGTACCCCAAGGGCATGCTTCGCGAGGGTCAGGGGTGGGGGCGAGCCTTAGCTTTTTGAATTGAATTTCCACTTTTGATTAAATTTGGGATGACTCATGTCTCAGAAGGTTTAATACCAGTAACTTACTATTTGACTTTAGGGTTTTTCGGTTTGGATGGTATTGAAACCAGGCACTCTTTTTGATATTGACTTGATTGAAAACCCATTGAAAATGTAACGCTTTAAGGCATTGAGAATCCACTTCCAATGTAGCAGTACATGGCTAATAACCAAGAATATGGAAAAGCTGGTACTCGCGTGATGTAAACTTGTCCACAGTGAGTTGTCTGGCAATATGTTGAAGGTGCTCGAGATTAGAATTCCACTGACGCCAGTAAGGGTGAAGGTCGCTAGCAGTAGGATATTAAGAAAGTATGAAAGCCGTGTCTTGCCGGGCGTTTTCTTGAATATTCGTTTGGTAAAGTTGAAAATCCATTTCCAATGCACAATGACATGTAGGGCAAAGATGGCACCAACGATAAGGCTGGTCCACTCGTGGATAGCAACACCAAGGGTAGCGCCGTACTCGGCAAACTCGTCTCCGGTAAATTGGGCTGTGATATATCCCAAACCAATAATGATATCCAGCCAGAGTTTGTTGATCGTCTTTTTGAACATAAGCGTTTCTCCTTTGTGAATTCTAATGCTCAAAATTGTAGGGAGTAAATCCGAAGAAGCTATGAAGATGATGTGAAGAAAGTATAGGGTTTTGATGGTGAATTGACATAAAAAGACCCTAAAGGTTTTGCAAACCTTTAGGGTCTATATCCCGAATTATTTTTGAAAAGAATCGTTATTCTTCTATACTTGGAACATTTTCAGGCCGGCTGAATTTCAGTAACCGGTGGTTGCCTGCATCGACGACCCAAAGATCGCCTTCAGGGCTGGCAGCCATCCCGCCTGGGAGATTGAAACCTTCGGGACCAATTCCATAATCACCCCAGTAGCGCATAAATTCACCTGCAGTGTTGAATTCAAGGATGCGATAACTTTCTGGATCACTGACAAAGACGCGCCCTTGCTCATCAACAGCGATGAAGGGTTTATTGTCTAGCGATTGACCGTACCATCCGACGATCTCCCATTCCAAGACCGGTTCGAAATTCAAGCCGCTGGCATCGGCCTCGAAAACCTGCACGCGTTTATTCCAGGTATCGGCCACATAGATGCGGCCATCGGCATCCACAGCCAAGCCTACAGGCTCATCGAATTGGCCTTCCAACAATCCGGCGCTGCCAAAGGTTGTCAGGAAATCTCCATCGCTGGTGAAGACCACCACGCGCTTATTGCCTGTGTCCGTGATGAAGACGCGATCCATATCATCAACCAGAATGTCGCGCGGCCCCCAAAAGGCATTGACGGTTTCGGCTTGCCCGAAGTAACCCCATTGGGTGATCAATTCTCCTTCGGGGGTGAATTTTTGGATGCGGTGGTTCCAGGTGTCAGCAACGTATACATCGCCGTTAGTGTCGACCGCGATCCCCCAGGGTTCGTAGAAAGAACCGCCGGGTGCATCAGTCTGTGAACTGTCGGCGAAATATCCCCAGGCGTTCAAGACCTCGCCTTCAGTTGTCAAATGCTGGATACGGTGATTGCCTGTATCGGCGACAAAAAGACTGCCATCTGGAGCCAGGGCGATGTCGCGAGGTTTTTCAAATTCTCCTAGGGCAGTGCCATTGATTCCCAATGTTATATCGGCTAGCAAAGAAATTTCCTTGCCCTCGTAGGGGTCGGCCATAACTTCTTCTGCAGCAACAGGAACGGCACCAAAGTTCCAAACCTGGGATGCAATATCTTTGCGCACGTATAGACGCATGCGGTCGGAGGGGGACCAGTTGGGCAGGCTCATATCGGTACCCTTCAATTCCGCATACTGCGTATAGTCACGATTGAGCCAAATCTGGAAAATAGCGCCGCGCATTTGCGGATCGAAAAGCGCGTTTTTGATCCGCTCCCAGGTCAGGTTGTAATAATCCTGGTTAGGCCACCAAATGCGGATGTAATCAAATTGGTGATATGCCTGTCCAACCACTGGCTCGATTTTGTCGAAGTTGTTATCGCCGACTAGAATCACAGGCGCATCGCGCAGCTCGCGAGTAGGGTTGGGTCCATAGTATTTTTGATTGCGGTAATTGCGCAGGTACCACCAATAGGGGTAGGTGGTTTCATCGTCATAGGCCACAACAATGTCCAGTCCGTCGGTGGTGCGCATGGAAAGTTCTTCAATTTGCTTTAGGGCGATCTTGGGTCCGGCTCCCGAATGGGCGTAAACCAGGTACTCAGTTGGATAATCATAGTTGATATAGGCCGCCCGGAACGCGGCGCGTGCGGTAAATAGCGCCAAAAATGCGAAGATGGTCAGCGTGGTCAGTCGCCCGATCTGGATAAGTTCCCAATCGGCGATGACCTTGCTCATTGCGTAAACGCAAATTACGGTCATCAGGACAGCCAATACAAAGGAGTTGGTTGTATTGAGTTGTTGAAGTTCCTTGCCCTGGAAGGGTGGATTTGAGCCTGCTATCATGCCAATGGCGGAGGTCAGGCTAACCAGAAAGACCACGATCAGGGTTATCAACAATAAGCCGCGCTTGGTTTTGAAGCCATCCCATTCAATGCGCTCGATCAGTTTACCCAATCCCCAACTGGCCAGCAGGATCATCGGCCAGGCGATGTGCACTGTCAGCCAGGGCATTTTTTCCCCGGCCACAGTATAGGCAATGATGCTGGTGATGGACCAGAAGCTCAATAGCGGGATGAGCGGAGCAGTTTGGGGACGAATCTCATCTTCAAGAGGTGGATCAACCTGGAGTTTGGCTTGATCGTCCGCTTCGGGTTCAGCTTCGCCTTTGAGCCGAATCCAATAATATCCAGACAGGATCGACCCCAAAAGCGGCAGAAATTCATAAACGGGTACCTGGATCAGAATGTAGTAATACCAGGGTTGGCTGCCGCGTTCGACACCCTGCTGCACAAGCCAGTATCCCAAAGAGCCAACCATACCGGTAAAAAATCCAGCGCCATTAGTGAAAACCGTGGTGTAAAAGATGGTGAAAGGAATGTAGAAAATAGCCGCGTTGATTAACCAAAGGCGTGTGTTCCAAAGCAGACCTGCAGCGATGGCAATGGCAGCCAAAATGCCTATGAAGATACCCGTTCGCAGCATGCCCGTGGTTGTGTAATCCAATGCATCCCATCCTAATGCACTGACTGGGAAGGGAGCCAACTGCGGCAGCACCAGGGTCAATTGCAGCAACAACAGACTGAAGGCGCGGTTTTCTCGCAGCCGGTCCCAGGTGAAACCGATAATTGCGATAATCAGAGCGCTTAACATTGCCAGTCCGCCCAAGCCTATGGGGATGAGCATGTACATTGGTGTTGGTTGGGCAGTTTCTTCTGCAGTTACTGGAGGTGTCTCTATGAAGTTTTCTAGCCCAAATCCGATTGCAAAACATACAAAGGCCAAGATGAGAACTGCAAGGAAAATGTTGCGGTATTTGGGGATTTGCCAGCGTTTTTGGGTGATCTGGTAGACGAAAAGTATTCCCAAGAAAAGAAGTGCCTGCGCAGTATAAATGAACGAAGTCTCTTTGGTGGTGTAATGCAGCACGGCAACCGAGGTCAGCCAATAGGTGTATTTTGCTTCTCCTGTTTCAAGATAGCGAAAGATTGCCCACACCATGACTATGCCGAAGAGTGCAGAAAAGATATCGTTGCGCACGTAACGGGCATAGAACAGCAAAAACGGTGAGATCAGCATCATTCCGGCCGCCACCAATGTCCCCACGCGCCCAAGATAACGGCGGTAATACCATAGGAAGACGATCATGGCGATGCCAAAAAGGGCGGCTGGGATACGGGCAGTGAAATCGTTATCACCAAACAGGAAATAAGAAAGAGCCACAATATGGAATTGGTAGGGGCCGTGGGTCATCGGTGTGTGGCTGTAGCCGCCGCCTTGAGAGAGCTGCCACGAATAATACACGTGAGAGTTTTCATCATGGCTCATGACGCGTGATTCCAGGTCGTAGAAACGCGTTACGAAGGCTAGAATGATGATTGCAGCAAAGATCAGTGTCTCCCAGTTTAGGGTAATATTGCTGAGTATGGGTTTATCAAGCCAGTTTGTATTGTGTTCTTGTTTCGCTTGCATTGAAACTCCTAGAAAAGGATTAGGCCTAGGGCATATTTTCAGCGATGGCGATGAGATCAAGTTTGCTCAGGTAGCCAGGGGTATCTGGCGTTCCACTGCCGAAAATGATTTCAAATAGTATTTCATTTTTGATCCATCGCAGCATCTGGATTTCCGCGTTGGGATCCCAAGTTGCTTGCAAGGGAGTCGTTTTACCAAATTCAGTCTTTTCGAGTGCAGATTCTACCTCAGGAACTGTCCATGCGCCGGTCACGTATTCACCTGTGGATGAACCAATTTGGACAGTCTCTATAACCGCACTGGCCCCAATCTGCTGATATTCTTCACTCATCGGGCGCTGCAAGATGCGCAAAATATGGCCAGAGGAATCAGGTACAAAGTTCAGCACAATCGCATCCCGTTCCGGATGATAATTTGCGCCGCTTAATGTGAATCCGCTCGGCAGTTGCTCAGGCATACTAGCCCTAAATCCTGCCAGTATTTCAGCTTCGGAGATGGATAGTGCATAGTCATTCGATGGTTGAGAAGCTTGTTCGAGCGTAATTTGGACTTCAGTCTGGTCACCAATCGTAGGTATGAAAAATTGGAGCAGTCTTTGAGCAACTACATCGATGGATGGCGTTGCCAGATTAAATGATAGAACGAAAAGGATGACCACGCCGGTTATGATACTTAGTCGTTGGGCATACAATTTGAATCTGCGAGGTTGGTCGCTTCCCCGAGCCCAAGGATGATCTGCCATCCTGCGGTGGAAGTTCTGGCTGGGCTTGGGTTGGATACTTCTTAGGATGTTGCCAATCTCGTCTTCATCAGGGATTCCGTTCTGATGAGATTGTTTTTCATTCTCGGTCATCATAATTACTTGCTTTCTTCATCTAAAGCGTGCCATTCGTGGCGCAATCTTTGTAAAGCCCGACGAATATTGACGGAGACAGTATTTTCCTTCATATCCAGATAGTTTGCGATAGTTTTTACCTGCCAATTCAAGATATAGCGGAGAACGATGATCTCACGATGCTGAGAAGATAATTTCCCAAGCTTATGCCAAAGATTGTTTGCTCTTTCTATCTGCAGAACCCTTTCTTCTGGACTAGTATTGGGCGAGGGGATGATGCAGTTACTAATATTCTTCTCAAAACCGTGATTTTTGCTACGACGGAACGTGTCGATCACCAGATTTCGTGCAATCCGTAACAGCCAACCCAAAGCGGCATCTGGAGTGCCCAGAAACCGCCTTCGCGCTTTCCAGGCTCTGATATATGTCTCCGCTGTAAAGTCTTCGACATCTTGCGCTGGACCGTCGTACATCGCGAAGATATAGCGATATACGATCAAGTGAGTCTGCTCATAAAAAGTATGGAAAGCCTCAGCGTTTTGCAGCGTTGCAGAGTCCTTAGCGAAGAGTTTGTTCGTAAGATTCATCAAAGATTATTGCGCGCTGGGAATGCGGCTATCCTGAGCTTTCATCTACTATCAATAACGTTTTAATCGGGAAAATGTGACAGATTTCGGCGGCTTATTTCTTGAGTTCCGAGATTTCGTCAGGCGTTAAATGTCGCCATTGACGAGGTTTTAGATTCCCCAAACGTAGGCTGCCAATACGCGTGCGTGTGATTTTGACGATGGGCAAACCCGTGAGTCTTCCCATTTCACGGATCTGGCGTTTGCGCCCCTCTTTGAGGATTACTTTCAACCAGGCGCCTTTACCCTTTGTTCCAGTAATCCGCACTTTGACGGGCTTTGTGCGATAGCCATCCTCGAGCACTACGCCGTTACGCCAGGCGGTGAGTTGTTTTTCATCTGGTCGTTGAGCGACTAATATCGAGTACTCTTTCTCGTGCCCATGGCGGGGATGCGTCAATCTTTGAGCCAGGGTTCCATCATTGGTCAGTAGGATCAGACCCTCACTTTCGATATCTAATCTTCCTACAGGATAGAGTCTTGCTTTATGATTAACTAAGTCAAGAACGGTAGGGCGAGGATCGGGGCTTTTGGCTGCTGAGATCACGCCACGAGGCTTGTTTAAGGCAATATAAACCAGGGGCTCCGCTGAACTGATACGCTCTCCCTTGACTTCGATACGGTCCTTTTCAGGATCAGCTTTCATTCCCAGGGTTGCTCTTTGCCCGTTGACTGTTACCAATCCTTGTTCTATCAATTTTTCGCTGGCCCGTCGCGATGCAATTCCTGCTCGAGCCATGATTTTTTGTAATCGTTCTTTCATATAAGAATCTCCAGGGGTGTATTATAACCCCGCTGTAAATATCGATACGCATTTATTGGAGTTTAAATGACACTTTTCTCCACTATTTTGCTGTCATTTTATGAGAATAATCTTAAAAATTAAAAAATCTCCTTGACTTTGAAGGAATTTAAGCAATAATATAGCTACCTGCTTCAGGGTGCCCCCCTCACTCTGCGGCAGGTATTTTTTTATCTCGTAAGGGGATTTCTCGGATTATTGCTATCACTGCTGACTTTCTATTCCAAATTGTTTGTGCAGCTGTCATTTCAATAGGTATCGTATTACCATCTTTTCCCAGGATGATCGTCTTATACTGATTAATTGGATTTTCACCCGATAGCCGAGATTGAAATCTTTTTGTTATTTTTGTTAACTCTTCAGGGTGAGTTAAATCGCTGAGGTTAGTCTCCAGCAATTCGTTTATACTGTAACCTGTGATGTCGGATGCGCGCTGATTTGCAAAAACATGCTTACCATTTTCATTTGCAATGAGAATCCCATCATTGGCGTTTTCTGCGATGGCTCTGAAGTTTTCTTCGCTTTCCTTTAATGCTTGCTCTGAGTGCTTTCTTTCGGTAATATCCCTGGCAAAAACTGCAATTTTTGTAACACTTCCATAGTCATTTAGGATTGGGTAAATAATATGGTCAATCCATGTATTTTGCGTACCATCTTCAAATCGGGTTGGCTTTCCTGTTTCGATAACTTGATCGAAGCCAGGTTTTCTTTTCTGAGTAATATTATCAGGCAATAAATCCCATACATTATGACCAATTAAATCTTCGTGTCGCAAATTGAATCTATTGCACGCTGCATCATTTGCATTGATTATTTCTCCATCACAATTCAGAAGAAAGACAATATCTGGAGCCACATTCATCAACCCCTGTGCTACCATTTCGCTCTCGAGTAAAGCAGTCTCGGCCTTGATTCGAGCAGACCGCTCCCAATGTTCGTGCAGTATATCTGACAAAATTATTTCTACCCTCGTACCCACCCCTGGCGTTGATTCAATTATAAGATTGGCGTTGATCAACTCCGCCCTTTCTTGCATGACTACTAAACCATAGTGTCTGTGCTCACTGTCATGGGTTCGAGCTAATATTTTATCTTTATAAAAACCCACACCATTATCTTCGATGATAAGATGGATATTAGCTTCTTTTAACGATCCGCTTATTCGTATTTCTATTGCGTTTGCATGCTGGATAGAATTTTCGCAAGCTTGTTGAACAATGCGGAACAAATGACCTTCTACACTGGATTCGTAACGTTCCCTTGATTTTTCAACATCAAAAACAATACTTACATTTTCAAGAGGGCGCGATGTCAGGTCTTGGACCAAGGTCTCTAAGGCTGGATGTAAACCATGATCCAATGTTGGTGGCCGTAACCCATTAATAATCTGCCGTATTCGGAATGTAAGGTCTTCGTAATCTTGTTGGAATTGCGGTCCTACATGTTCATCATCAATTGCCATACTTAAAGCAGCTAAACCATTTAGTACCTCGTCATGCAGATTGTGGGCAAGTTTCATGCGTTCGTGTTCATGGCGCTGAATATTGTCCTGGTAGAGGGCTATTGAATGTTCTCTGCGTTCTTGGATTTTCTCCGCCATGGTATTGAAAATTTCGGTGAGGGTAGAGATTTCATCTCTGAATATGCCTGGTGTATGATTTACTTTTACAAGTTTGCCATCACCAATCTGTGTTGCCGCTTTAGACAAAGATATCACTGGATTCACAGTTCTATTAGTCAGGTTGATTACTAAAACCAGCATAATGAAGTAGGAGATAACGAATGTTGGTATTGCTGCAAATCGAATTTCTCTTTCGATTTCGGTTATGATGTCTGCCCTGTAGTCAACTCCTACGGCAGCAACGATTTCATTCTTAGAGTTGTAAAGAGGAGTAAAACCGGAAACCCATGACCCCCATTGATCAGTGACTACATTTTTCGATAGCGTAACTTCTTTTAGGCCATTTAAAATTACTGAAGGAGGTTGTGGCCAATATGGTTCTCGAAATTCTGCACCGGTAACTGGGTCCAGTAGGGGACCCATGCTGACAACGAATTCTACTTTGCCCGGCTCAGGTGATACATACGTATAAAGTAGTGCCCTTGGATTGCTCTGATGTACCAGGTAGAGCCATTCTGCCATCTCCCAATATCGCTCATCATTCATTCCTAAAGGCCACTCTTGACTAACGTCATAGTTTGCATCTTCATAAAGCGCCTGATGTAAATCGCCATCCAGGCCAGTGGCAGCCGTATTGCTAATGGCTGTCAAGTCTTTATAGAGATCTTCTAAAGCGATATTAATTGAAATTCTATAGAACCAATAGAAAACGCTGGAAAACATCGCTGAAAAAATTATGGTAAATCGAAGAACTGTTTTCCATCGTATGCTCAAATAACGATGTTCTTTAGTTTCTGTATGACTCATGGATAGTGTTCTATAGTTAACGAACTCATGGATTGGTATAACTTGGCGCATCAGGAGTCAAAAGACCCAACCGACGCGCTTTGTCAACTGCAGCCGGGTGATTAGGGACTCCTAACCGCAGATAAGCTTCTGAGAGCAGATTTCGCACCGTAGAATTGGCAACACCCATGATGTCTGCAATATCAGCAGTCGTTTTTTCGGGATAGGATGCACACAAAGATATGGCTTCTAACTGACGAGGGCTAAGACTTTCTTCTTTTTGAATTCTCTTGAAGTAACGGTCATATGCCACGCGGCTCATATGGATACCGCCCCTTGCGATGCTGCGCGTTACAGCTGCTAACTCCTGAATTGTTTCACGGTCATCTTTAATCACGTATCCGCTGGCTCCAACTTCCATGACGCTTCTTATAAGCGCTGCTTCATCGTACATAGAAATTACCAGGATTTGTAGGTCTGGATATTTTTGCAGGAGCTTTGGAATTAAATGGAGAATAGGATATGGATTGTTATTATTCACAGATGTGGGAACATTGATATCTAGGAAGAGTACATCTACAACCTGTTTCGCCAACATTGGCTCTAGTTCTTCTCCAAATGTGCTTTTGGCTACAACGTAAATTCCTGGGTCCTGTTCTAGTCGGTAACAGTAGCCATCAATAATTGCCTGGTGATCATCAAGGATCGCCACCCTAATTTTTTGGGGCATTTTTCACCTCCACAAGCATATAGACAGCATAGCAGAGAATATGTGCCACCACAAGATCAATAATTATGGCTGGTTTGATTCAGTACAAATGTCTATGCGCGCGATGTTGGTGCCTATTCAATGAACATTGCAAATATTATATATTTATATAGCTATAATTGGGGACTTTTAAACGAGATAGTGGACGCGAGGGGAAAGCGTCCACTATCGTTTTTAATAGTGTGATCATAAAAATAAATATTGCGATTATCTATCAAATATATTGTGGGTTTGGCTTGATTTGTGCACAAATTTGTGCAATAATAAAGATGCTCACTGCAGGGTGCCCCCCTCACTCTGTGGTGAGCATTTTGTTTTCTTGTTCCCTTCCATCTTTTTAACGATAAAATTAATTCTAACAACTTGCGTATTTTCTTCTTTCATCGGGAGGCATATTCAGTGAATTCATTTCTAATCGTTAGTATTGCAGTTATTGGGGGAGTGGCGGTGACTTTACAAGGTCAATTCATGGGCATCATGGAGCAAAATTTTGGAACGAAAGGTAGCGTATTCATCACCTATGCAAGCGGGGGATTGATTGTAGTGTTATTTACGCTGATAAGTGGCGTAAGTTTCGAAAATTGGCGCACAGTTCCGTGGTATGCATTTGGAGCAGGAATCTTGGGGTTAGTCATTGTCAGCTGTATTGGATTTGTGATTCCAAGGTTGGGAGTGGCCGGAGGGTTTATGTTGATCGTCGCCTCACAGTTTCTTCTTGCTGCTTTGATTGATCATTTTGGTTGGTTCCAGGCACCGGTGAAATTGTTGGATTTACCTCGTTTAGCGGGATTAGGTATGATGTTATTAGGCGTGTGGTTGGTAAATAGATGATTTAGGAGTTACACACTTGAAGCGAGGCAATTTCCCCGTCGAACTGCGTAAGTTCTATGATTATTAGAATTACCAATTGTGCAATTTTCAACTATGAATAAGCAAGGCATATTCTTTTCACTCATCCGTCTTGGCGGAATAATATTGTTAGTAGAGGTGATTATCCTAGGTATTCTGGGATTGATCTATTGGATAGCAGGTTGGACGAGTGTTAATCAATTTGCAAATGCGCTCATGTGGGTCGGCCTGATTTCCATTGGTATTGGCCTGATGAGTGTCCAAGGACAGTGGGATAGTACGCACAGCTTTGGTTTCCAATACAGTACTTCAGTTATCGATCAGGATCGTTGGAAATTGGTCAAATCCTACCTCCAAGAGGGGTTGCAGGTTTTGGGGATGATGTTTGTCTTGTTGATTGTTGGAATAATCAATTTGGCTTTGTGGTGGTTATTAAGTTGATCCCTTTCCTGCAGTGATCAACGCCAAAATGCCATAAATACTCAAAATTACTCCGGCTATGCGATTTGTCCAAACCAGCGTTTGGGAATTAAATCTTTCTCGTAACAGACTGACCCCTCCACTGAGGCTCAGCCACCAAATTCCCGAGCCAAGAAACACCCCAACTACCAATGAAGTCGCTGAAATGTAGCTACTCGCACTGCTTACCAACCCCAAACTAGCGAAGATAGCCACAAAGGAAAGGATTGTCACTGGATTAGTCAGTGTCAAGAAGAAAGTAGATAAATACGCGCTCCATAAACCCCTGCTCTCAGTCTCTGTACTTATCTCTGTGGGCCTTGCCCGAAAATTCTTTATGCCAAGATAACAGAGATATAATCCCCCAATGAGCGCTAACCAAGATTTCTGTTCGATTAACAAATCTGATATTATTGTGAGACCGAATCCAGCCACAAGACCATAGAATCCATCTGCGGTCGCAGCACCCAACCCAGACACAAGTCCGGAAATGCGCCCCTCATTGAGTGTCCTGCGAATACATAGCACGCCGATTGGGCCAACTGGCGCAGCAATCGAAAATCCAAGCAATAAGCCCTTGAAGAAGAAGGTAATTTCCATTCTGATATAGTAGTCGAGATTTTCAAATTTCGCCATAAGCTGAGGTTATTCATGGCAACTGTTGAAGAACTTCTTGGAATGCTAAAAGCAAAGGCCAAGTATGATCAATTAGAAGGGATGGCAAAATTTGGTATTGTAACTGAGCAACGTTTGGGGGTTTCGGTGCCCGAGATGCGAAAAATTGCCAAACAAGTTGATAAAGACCACATGTTGGCATTAGCGCTCTGGGAAACAGGAATCCTTGAGGCTCGCATTGTCGCAGGAATGGTTGGGGAGCCTGAGAAACTAACTGAAGAACAGATGGAAGCCTGGATGGTTAACTTTTTGTGGAAATGAGTGTGAAGATGACAAAATGGTGGCGGATTTTGCATTGGTTCATAATTA
>CAYQQX010000010.1:0-57922 GCA_964419495.1 uncultured Anaerolineales bacterium | reverse complement strand
CGATTCTTCCAGACCATTTCAAAAATGGGATCTTATTTTTGCACACCTCCTAAGCTGCGTGTGGATGTGGTTGCCTTGCTGGTATTGCTGACCGTGACACTGGTCGGTCTGGTCGGACCGGTAGAGGTCTTCGCTGGCTTTTCTAACCCAGCAGTGATCACAGTTTGGGCGGTCTATATTGTCTCCAGGGGGTTGTTCAAGACCGGGGTGGCTGATATCTTAGGGAAGTTCATCCTGCGGCTGTCAGGAGAGAGCGAAATGCGTATGATCGCGGTGATCATGCTGGCCTGTGGCACTATCTCCGCTTTTATGAACAACGTCGGTGCAACCGCCATGCTGCTCCCGGCTGTGGTGAGCATCTCCCGCCAAACCAAGATGCCGGTGTCCAAGTTGCTTATCCCCCTATCTTTCTCTTCGCTCTTGGGCGGCAAGTTGACCCTGATCGGTACCCCGGCCAATATCCTGGCGACTAGTATTGTGGCGGAAAATGGCTTACCCACTTTCGGTTTTTTCGATTTTGCGCCCATTGGTCTGGTTGTGTTTGGAACGGGCGTCCTGTATATGATACTTATCGGTCGTCATTTACTGCCGGTTCGGCACTCACCGAGTGAAGAACAGGCTGCCCAAGATTTGCGAAATTATATCAGTGAAGTGAAGGTTTTGTCTGATGGCAAACTGGCCAACCAAACTTTATTCGAGTCGCGATTGGGCGTGGACTATGATTTGACCGTTATCGTTATCATTCGCGATGATGTTGAATTGACATCTTTCAATCGCGATACGTGTGTCTTGCCCGATGATATTCTGCTGGTAAAGGGCAGGGCTGACAGCTTGATTCGCGCCAAGGACGACCTGGGTTTAGTCATCGCCACAGAGCCGCAAATTCAGTTTAGCAAACTTGACGAAGAGAGCTCCCGCATCGTCGATGCCACATTAGCGCCGCGCTCATCTATGGTGGGTCGCAGCCTGCGCTCGATTAAATTCCGCGAGCGCTACGGCTTCAATGTACTGGCGATCTACCGGCAGGGTGAGGTGATCACCCGCAGGCTGCAAAGTGTGGAACTACATTTTGGCGACGCTTTGCTGTTGCAGGGGCCTCGTCACCGTTTGCCAGGGCTTAATATCAAGAATGACTTTTTGGTATTAGAACCCCTGTCCATTTCTCCCCGGCGGCAAAGAAAAATGCCCATTGCTGTCGCCTTGATGCTCCTGGTAGTTGGGCTGGTTCTATTTGCCGGTTTCCATATCTCCACAGCGATGGTCATCGGCGCGGTGGCTATGGTCCTGACTGGCTGCCTGTCCATGGACGATGCCTATCAGAGCATCGACTGGCGCACAGTTTTCCTGGTCGCTGGTATGCTGCCCCTGGGGACAGCCATGGAGACCACCGGCACTGCCCGCTACCTGGCTGATATGCTGCTCGGTGTGGTGGGTGGGCTGGGGCCAATTGCCGCACTGGGTGGAGTGTATATCCTGGCGGCATTGATCACCCAACCCATGTCCAATGCCGCAGCGATGGTGTTGGTTGTGCCAATTGCGTTGGATACCGCCCTGGGTTTGGGGGCCAACCACCTGACCTTTACCCTGGCCGTAGTCATCGGCGCGGCAACCAGCTTCCTCACTCCCGTAGGGCATAAAGCCAATGTGCTGGTTTTTGGCCCTGGGGGATACAAGTTCTTCGACTACGCCCGTGTGGGGGTACTGCTGACGGTATTTCTTTTCATCGCCTCGATGATCGCACTCCCCATCCTGTATCCGCTATTCCCATAATGAAACTGTACACGGATTGTAACTACTTCGACAATATCAAGTTAGACAAGATTTCCCGAAATTAGGGGTGTGAGTGGGTGCAAAGCACCCATGCACACCCTGTAGCACGGCGACGAGATCATCATCCACGCCTGGGGGCAAAGATATGTTACCGAAGTGCGTCCCGACGATCTGCGCGCCCTGCCGCACAGCGACTATGACGTGCTCACACTGATCACCTGCCAGGGTTATGATGAGTCCAGCGGGGAGTACGGCTGGCGGTGCAGGAGGTATTAGTAGAATCGAAAACGCCAGCATTTTGCTGGCGTTTTTTGGTGCCCCCACGGGGACTCGAACCCCGGTTTTAGCCTTGAGAGGGCTATGTCCTAGGCCACTAGACGATGGGGGCTTTCCTGTTCACAAAGCGGGAAAAATTCTACCATGCGGCAATCTCCTTGGAAAGGGGGAGATCGCTTCGTCGCAAAGAACGCTTCTCTCGATGACATATTTAGAATAGATGGATAAAATTCGGGGCATGTCGAAAAAAGTTATTGGTATCAGTGTCCTCGTGGGCATAGTAGTGGTCATTCTAGCCCCTTTGTTCTATCAAATTCCGGCTATCAATCAGCGCCTCTCCTGGCGTTTGGATATCGCCATGACCTACCTCCGGGGCGTGGTCAACCCTGTCGAAGCACTGCCCACCCCAAAGGTAGAGACGTATTCAATTTCAATTACAGCAACACCCTCACCTACTGATGCCCCTACAGCCACAGCCATCCCCACCAACGCTGTTACAGATGTTCCCATTCCTACGTCTACGCCGACCACGTTCGTGTCCGCCACGCCTCTGCCAGAAAAAGTCGAACTCGAAGACAAAGGCTGGGAACAGCAAGATTGGAACAACTGCGGTCCAGCGGCCCTTTCGGGATACCTGCATTTCTATGGTTGGGAGGGAAATCAGTTTGATATCTCCAACCTGATCAAGCCCGTGCGGCAGGATCGCAATGTCAACATGGAGGAGATGGCGCACTTCTCCCGCAATTACGCTGGCTGGCTGAATACGCAGTATCGTGTGGGCGGTGATCTTGAATTACTTAAGCAGTTTGTTGCTGCCGGGATCCCCGTGCTGATCGAGGCCAGTTTCTTTTTTGATGGCGCTTACTGGCCCAATGATGATCTCTGGGCAGCGCACTACCTGTTGATCACCGGCTATGACGAAGGACTCGGCACCTTTACTGTGCAGGATACTTATCGGGGACCTAATCGAAGGTTGGATTATGCCACTGTGGATGAATATTGGCAGCCTTTCAACCGTTTGTATATGCTGATCTACCTGCCGCATCAAGAGCAGACGGTGCTTGATATCCTGGGTCCGGCGTGGGAGGAGTCAGTTAACCGGGAACTTGCCATCGAGGCGGCTCAGGCCGAAATCGATGCCGATCCCGAGGACGCCTATGCCTGGTTCAACCTGGGCACCAACTTGTTGTGGTTCGAGCGCTATGAGGAGGCTGCCCAGGCCTATGATAACGCCCGTACCTTTGGACTCCCCCAACGCATGCTGCGTTATCAGTTCGGGCCATTCTTTGCCTATTTCCACAGCGGGCGCAATGATGATCTGCTCACGCTAACCGACTATGCCCTGCAGCGCACGCCCAACTCTGAGGAGGCGCTGCTTTGGCACGGCTGGGGCCTCTATCGTTCGGGAGATATCAACGGTGCGGTGGCCGATTTCAATGCTGCCTTGGAAGCCAATCGCTTTTATCTCGATGCGCAGTACGCGCTCGATTTTATTCTAAACCAATAAAACAATCCGTAACCTATCAGGGCACCAAGCATATCTACCCCTAAGTCGAATACAGTGTTCCAGCGCAGGATTTGTACCCCTGATAGGACCTGCCATCCTTCTTGGAGTCCCCCTACAATCAGAGTTGTGACCAGAACCAATCCCAATGATGATTTTGTCGACGGACGTTCAAAGGCGATCATTATTAAAACAGCCAGACCAGCATAAAGAAGCGCATGCATGATCCAATGCCTCCACTCAGGAGAAAATAGGGCATTGAAAATTTACTGGAATTCCTCTGAATAGTTCCCCAGCCAGGCCATCGGAAACAGAATCCCAACCAACCACAAAAACAACCATAGGTACTGCCACTTTCGCATGGATGGATTATACTTCTGTCGATAAAAGGAGTTGCGAAAATGGAAAAAAGACGCTTGGGACGTACTGACCACATGAGTACAGTGGCGATATTTGGCGCAGTCGCTTTTTGGGATATTCCCCAAAAGGATGCTGATGTCGTTATGGAACAGGTTCTCGCTGCGGGGGTCAATCACATTGACGTCGCACCTGGATACAAGTTGGCTGAAACACGCCTGGGCCCCTGGATGCCTAAAATTAGGGATCGGGTTTTTTTGGGGTGCAAAACAGGTGAGCGGGGCAAAGAGGGGGCTGCCGCAGAAATGCAACGCTCTCTGAAAATCCTTCAAGTAGAAAATTTCGACCTATATCAGTTCCATGCGGTTACCAATATCGATGAACTGGATATGATCACTGCGCCTGGTGGGGCATTAGAGGCTGTCGTTGAAGCTCGTGACGAAGGATTGACACGCTTCATAGGGATTACGGGTCATGGACGCTATGCGCCAGCAACCTTTATCGAGGCTTTGAACCGCTTTGACTTTGACACGGTTATGTTCCCGCTCAATTTCATCCTTTATACCCATCCAGAATATCGACGGGATACCGAGCGATTGCTATCCATCTGCCAGGAACGAGACGTTGGAGTGATGATCATCAAGACGGCGGCGCGCGGCACTTGGGAAGGTGAAAGGGGATACAACACCTGGTACCGTCCTTTTGACGAGATGGAATCGATCCAAGAGGCGGTCAATTTTGTGCTTTCTCAAAATGTGACTGGCTTATGTACCACCGGCGAAGTGCAAATTCTCCCTAAGGTATTGGAAGCCTGTGAGAATTTCACTCCCCTGAATGCCAAAGAACAGTCCGCGCTGATTCAAAAGGGTACCGAATACGAACCACTATTTGCCCTACCAACGTAGAATCGGTTTCTGATTTATCACGAATGAATCCAAATTATTCGAATTACACGAATACTCGTAAATTCAACCTAAGAAATTCGTGTAATTGGTGCCATTCGCTGTGATTCGTGAATTTTTTCTGACTCGCGCGCGCGTTGACTCGATACCTTTGGTCTGGTAAAATCCCCCCCGCTCAGTGCGTTGTACCCTTCGCCTGAGACACTCTATACCGAAAGGGCTTGTTACAGATGAAAGTATTACTACTGAAAGACGTTTTTAAACTCGGCCGTGCCGGCGATGTCAAGAAAGTTGCCAATGGATACGGCCGTAACTATTTAATCCCTCAGGGTTTGGCAGTTTTAGCGACCCCGGGAGCACTCAATCAGGTTGATCGTATTCGAGCAGAAGCCGATAAACAGCGCAGTATCCTCAATGAGGAATTGAGCGGCCTGGCCGAGCAGATGACCCAGATTAGGCTCACCTTCCCCGTGCGCGCCAGTGAAACTGGCCGTCTTTACGGTTCGGTGAACACTCGTATGATCGCTGAAGAGCTCTCCAAAGAGGTCGAGGAAGAGATCACCCACCGTCAGATCGATGCGCAGCCGCTGCGTATGATCGGTAAGCACATGGTCGGCGTTCGCTTGACAGTGGACCTGGTCCCAGAGATCAGTGTGATCATTTTCCGTGAGGGAGAATCTCCTGAAGCGGCTGTCGCAGAAGCCGAGGCTCTGGCAGAAGCGGTCGAAGCGGGTGAAATCGAGATCGAAGATCAACCCCAATACGAGTACGAACTCGAAGAAGCTGAAGCAGAAGCCGAGGCCGAAGTTGAAACTGAAGCTGATACGTCAGAGGATGCAGAAACAGAAGAAGCTGCCGACGAGGACGAAGGCACAGAAGCAGATTCTGAATAAAGCTTATTCTCACTAAAGAAAAACCGGCCTGGAGTTGCTACATTTGCACCCAGGCCGGTTTTTTGTGTGTTTCTCTTGTATAATTGACCCCATGAGTGCGGCAGTCGGTAAGAAGCTTCGTGATGCACGTGAAGCCCTCGATCTAACCCTGGAGCAAGTTGCAGGCGAGACGCATATCCGTCTCCATTATCTGCGCGCGATGGAGGCTGGCCAATTCGATGCTATCCCCTCAAGGGTGCAGATGCGCGGCTTTTTGCGCTCCTACGCTGGATTCTTGCGCATCGATGTGCAGCCTCTCTATGAGGCCCTAGAAGGCGATGCCTTGCTGACTTTTATGCCCCCTGAAGATCAAAGCGAGGCGGAAGAGTCACAACCAGAGATAACACAAGAAGCTCCAGCGGTTGATGAATCTGTTACCGGTTTGGCTGCTGTAGGGGAGACTCTAAGATCACAGCGAGAACTTTTAGGCCTTTCGCGAGAAGATGTAGAGAGACACACTCACTTGCGCATGCATTATTTGCAGGCCCTGGAACGCGGTGATATGGACGCGCTGCCATCGACTGTTCAGGGCAGCGGCATGCTCAAAAACTATGCCGAGTTCCTGGGATTGGACCCTGAGCCACTGCTGCTGCGGTTTGCAGATGACCTTCAATCCCAATTGTCCGAGCGACGTCAATCCCGCCCAACCCGCACACGGGTAAGCAGGGGACAACCCCAACAGATGGGTTTGTTGCGCCGGATTTTATCCAGGGATGTGCTCGTTGCTGTTTCTGTTGTTGTTTTCCTAATCGTTTTCGCGGTTTGGGCTACAACACGCATCATCGCCGCTCGCTCAGCAGAGGAAATCGAACCTACCCCACCTTCGATTGCAGATGTTTTACTTCCCTCCTCCACTCCAACTATTGAGCCAACCGCGACGGCAACGGTTCCTTCATTGATTGATGAGGCTGCCGACGCAGAAGCGGATACAGGGGTCGCAGCACTTGAAGTTACTGAATCTCCCTTTGTTCTTGAAGATGCTGAAAAGTTGATCCAAATTCAGATTGCTATCCGACAGAGGGCTTATATGCGTATCACGGCGGATGGCGAAATCGATTTTGATGGTCGTGTATTGCCTGGTTCCCTTTACGCTTTCGCCGGTGATGAGACTGTCGAGATCCTGACAGGCAATGCAGCAGGTTTGCATATTACTTATAATGGGGTTGAGCTTGGCGTATTAGGATTTTATGGAGAGGTGGTCAATTTTGTCATCACTGCTGATGGCATTCAGACCCCCACACCAACAGTTTCACCCACGACAACAGAAACACCTGATATTACGCAAACGCCCACCCTAACCCCAGTTCCGTAAGGGAAGCAAGTTGTTCCAAGCATTTTATTGAGTGCTCCAGTTTTTACCGCAGAGACCGCAATGACCGCGGAGAAAGAATTGAAAAATCTCTGCGTTCTCAGCGATCTTTGCGGTTATTTCTTTCGCAAATACGCAACTTGAAATAAAGGTATTTGATTGTGGATAAAAAATCATTCCATTTACTATCCTTAGGCTGCGCCAAAAACACGGTTGACTCCGACTCAATGGCGCAGCTTCTTATGAATGCAGAATATCTGCCCACCGATGACCCTGCAGAAGCAGGCGTGCTGATTGTTAATACATGTGGATTCATCGGACCGGCCAAGGAAGAATCTCTCAACGCCCTGCAAGAAATGGCTTCGATCAAACAGGGTGATCAACTGCTCATCGCCGCGGGCTGCCTGACCCAACGCTACGGTGAGCAAGTGGCTCAGCAGGTTCAGGGGATTGATGGCATTTTGGGAACCCGTCGTTGGATGGATATCCTCGATGTGGTGGCATCTCTTCGAAAAAGCAAGCATCCTGAACCGATTTATCATCTGCCCGAAGTCCCCACCGTTGGGCAGGATGACGCTGGTACAAACCGTGTCAGCATTCAGGGTGCCAGTGCCTACATCAAGATCGCCGATGGCTGCCGCCGCCCCTGCGCATTTTGCGCCATCCCCCTGATAAAGGGGACGGCTGTCAGCCGACCGATGGAGTCGATTATTGCTGATGCTGTAGCATTGCAGGAATTGGGAGCTTATGAGATCAACCTGATTGCCCAAGACACCACCGATTATGGTCACGATTTGGGCATGCGCAACGGTTTGGCTACGCTGCTTGATAATTTAGTTCAGCTTGTGCCCGAAGTGCCCTGGCTGCGAATTTTGTATGCCTACCCCGGTTATGTGACAGACGAATTGATCGAGGTGATGGCCACCCACGAGCAAGTTTTGCCCTATCTGGATATGCCCTTGCAGCACGCTCATCCTTCTACACTCCGGCGCATGCGCCGCCCCGCCAATATGGATTGGGTGCGCAACACATTGAGCGAGATGCGCGAAATGCTGCCTGATCTGGCATTGCGTACAACCTTTATTGTCGGTTACCCTGGTGAGACCGATGAAGAATTCCAAACCTTGATGGACTTCATCGAAGAGATTCGCTTCGACCGGGTGGGGGCCTTTCAGTTTTCCTTCGAACCGGGCACGGCCAGCGAGCCCCTAGGTGATCCTGTTCCCGAAGAAGTCAAACAGGAGCGCTGGGAGCGTCTGATGGAGCTTCAGCAGAGCATCTCGCTGGAGCGCAATCAGAGCTATGTGGGAAAAATTTTGGATGTGCTTATCGAAGGCCAGGGTGATGGACTATCCCTGGGACGCAGCTACCGCGACGCTCCTGAGATCGACGGTATGGTTATCATCGAAGATGAGATCCCTATCGGCTCGATGGTGCCGGCGCGCATCACCGGCGCCATGACTTACGATCTTACAGCGGTGGTGGAATTAACGCAAAGTCGCCAAGATGCAATGACGCAAGGGGAATTTGATGAACGAGAATGAATTGAGTCGAATTATTTTAGAAGCAGCAATAGAAGTGCATCGGACATTAGGTGGTCCAGGTTTAAGTGAATAGTTTATAAAAAACTAGGCATCTTTTTCTCTTTGCGCCTTTGCATTTAGTATTTTAAATATGAAGCTTAATACAAATAATCCCGAAATTAAATTTGCAATTGAGGCTGTTCGACAAGCCTCGGCATTGGTAAAACTCGTTCAAGCCGAGATGGTCTCTCCAGCCCTGACCAAAGATGATCGCTCTCCAGTGACTGTGGCCGATTTCGCCGCCCAGGCGTTAATTGGCTACTTACTGAATGAAAACTTTCCCCATGACCCGCTGATTGGTGAAGAAGATTCATCGGCGCTGCAAACACCCGAAGAACGCCCAAAACTGGAGAGAATCACCAATTTCGTGAGCCGCTTCACCCCCGGAGCAACGCCGGAGATTGTCTGCCAATGGATTGATCGCGGCTCCGCTGATTCTGGGGAGCGCTACTGGACACTGGACCCCATCGACGGCACCAAAGGATTTCTGCGCGGCGATCAGTACGCGGTGGCCTTCGCCCTGGTTGAGGATGGTCAGGTTCAAGTGGGCGTGTTGGGCTGCCCAAATTTAGATTCTCTCTCCTTAGTTGTTGCCGCTCGAGGCCAAGGAGCCTGGGTGACTACGCTAGAAAAGGGGACACCCTTGAAGCGTTTGTCTGTCTCCGAGCGGAGCGATCCAGCCCAAGCGCGCTTATTACGCTCCTTCGAGTCTGGTCATACCAATGTCAGCCAGATCGATGTCTTCGCCGATGCCCTAGGAGTGACTGCCGAACCAGTGCGCATGGATAGCCAGGCCAAGTATGCTGTCTTAGCCGCTGGGCAAGGGGAGATCTACCTGCGGCTATTGTCCTCATCTCGGCCTGATTACCGTGAAAAAATTTGGGATCAAGCCGCTGGTTCTATTGTGATCGAAGAATCGGGTGGCCGCGTCACAGATCTGGATGGTAAAACCCTTGATTTCAGCCGCGGTCGCACTCTAGCTGATAATCGCGGCATTTGTGCCACCAATGGGCTCCTACATGAAACAGCACTCGAAGCACTAAAAACCATTGAGGCGTGAGAATCAGGCATTGGATGGTATATGTTAGGTGCAATCATTGAATTCCAACATCTAATATCTAATCTCCAGTTCCTATGAGCCGCTACGACCGCATTGCTCTTATTATCAGCCTCCTCGCTATCATCGTCACAGCCTGGATATCAATCAACATCTTCCAGGGATTACCCCATCTTGAAGATGAATATGCTTACGTCTGGCAGGCGCAAGCCATCGCCCGCGGCAAATTCATCCTGCCATCTCCCCCCGAATTCGACCAATTTTTCGTTCCCTTTGTTGTCGATCACGATGGCCAGCGTTTTGGCAAATATCCCTTAGGTTGGCCAGTGGTGCTTTCTTTTGGTGAGCGGATCGGGCTGCGATTTTTGGTCAATCCCATGCTGGCTGGACTGGCTGTGTGGTTGACCTATCGTTTGGGGAAGAAGACTCTAGGCGGTTTATGCGGATTGCTGGCCGCGGGATTGACGCTCACTTCGCCAATTTTTCTGATGCGCTCGGGGATGCTGCTTTCACACCCTTGGGGATTGGTGCTCAGCGCTATTTTGGCGATCTCCTGGCTCGATATAGTGGATGAACAGAATGACGCTCATGGGTGGTTGCCAGTTTTGAGCGCCGGGTTTGCCCTTGGGGCATTGGCCCTAAGCCGCCCGTTGACTGCCCTGGGCGTCGCTTTACCTTTTGCAATCCATGGATTGATCATGTTTTGGCGTGGCACCCCTTTTGTTCGTCAACGTGTGATCATTGTCGGCATTATGGCCTTAGCCATTGGAAGCCTTCATTTTCTCTGGCAGTATACGCTTACAGGGGATCTGCTGCGCAACCCCTACACCCTTTGGTGGGAGTACGACAAGATCGGTTTTGGCCCCGGACATGGCTTGTTCGAAGGCGGTCATACGCTCAAACAAGCACTAACCAACACCAAACTAAGTCTGGTAGAAGTAGGGCGCGATCTCTTTGGCTGGGGGATTTTTTCTTGGATTTTCATCCCATTTGGGTTATGGTCTGCCCGTCGACAAAAGGTGTCCTGGCTGATCTTTGGGGTTGCCATGGGATTGATCTTCGTCTATCTGGCTTATTGGATTTCAGGGGCGCGCTATTACTATGAGGGGTTATATGCTATCACGCTGTTTAGCGCGGCGGGGATAGTTTGGCTGGCTGGATGGAAAAAACAATCGCGTAGTAGCAAACCAAAGTTTGCCAAAATTCGTGCTTGGGGGATGGTAATTTTGCTCGCCTTATTGATTACTATTAATTTGGCTAACCATACCCCTCAAAGATTGATGGCAGAACACCAGCGTTATGAAATTGACTCCAGTGCATTACAGCTCTTCATGACTCCTGATATACAGGAACTCGTCCCTGCGATCATCCTAGTGCATACTGAAAACTGGCGCGAGTACGCTGTTTTGCTCGATCTCGCAGATCCCTACTTGGAGACTCCCTTCATTTTTGCCTGGTCGCTGGGGGAAGATGATCTAGATCTGAAATTATCCACGGCATTTCCCAATCGGGCTGTATATCATTACTACCCGGAAAAGCCAGGGAAAATTTACGAATCAGCTCAGAAATAAACGGTTTGTAGTAGGGCATGGTAGTGCCCGTTTTCTCAAATACGTTTAAGACGCAAGAGAGTGCGTCACTACAAGCGACTTATCTGACCTAAACAATGAAATCAAAGGGGGAATAATGAGGAAAGAGACCCCCACAATATGTCCTAGGAGATGATTTTCAAGCAAAATTGGAATCCAGACTCGGATGGTTTCGAAGTATGGAATTGCAAACAGTGCGGTGATTGAAAACACGATGCCCGCGCTTATTGCGCGTTGTTGGGGTATCAGAAGCGACCCAAAAGGCAAGAACCAAAGCAAATACCAGGCATGGAATGTTGGGGCGGCGAATAGGATATAAACGAAAAGCAGGCAGAAGCTTCCTTGAATGGGGAGTTCAATTGAGCGTCCCCTATTTGCAATTATTTTCCAAATGAAGTATACAAAGACCAAGCTGCAAATGGTGTAGAGAAGCGCACGGGAAATATCAAAAGCAGGATTGGTGCCCAGTGCATCTTTCAGCGCTAAGACCAGTAGCGCTAACAATGAACGACCTGCCCCAGAGTTGGCTTCTAAGACAGCCCATTTGTCAGCGCCCGGCCAGAGGGGCAGCATCCCTATTGCGAGCAGCGTAGTTATGCTCGCGCCGTATCCCATAAAAGCCAAAATGCTTTGGTGCCATTTTCTTTTCTGAAATGCTATCGCCAATAAAAAGAACGGCAGGATCGCGAGCGTTACAAACTTGACTAATATCGAAGCTGTCATCAATATGCAAAACGCGATACTTACCGAAGGAACGGTGTTCCTATCAGGAACACCGTTCCTTAGTTTTATAAATACCCAAACTGCGGCCAGCATAAAGAAAACCATGACGATATCGTTATGGCCGTTTTGAACGCTCTCTAATAATACCAGCGGATTCCAGGCAAAAGCGATGGTTCCAACTATTGCCCAATTGGGCCGCAGATCACGCAGGATCAGGTATACCATCCATACACTGCCCAGATATGCGAGAGCAGCGATGACTTTCAAGGCAAATAAATGGCCTAAAAAATGACCTCCGCTTAGATGAAATGCACCCAGAGATAGCCATTCCCACACCGGGCCGTAGGGAGATGGTGCATCCATCCATTCACCTGCCAACCCCAACCACAGATCGCTGGCGGGCAGCATTTCAGGTGCGGTTGCCAGCGGCTGCATACCGTAGAGCGCCCACCCCCGGGTGCGAATAACATAGATGAAGATATCAATGGCTGTCTGCGGGTAGGAAAAAACCAGGATCGACGCAAAAATGGTGCTGGTGATCAAGACAAATCGAAAGTCGAATTTTATCTGCTGTTGGATTACGTGTCTGAGAATCCATATGTAAATCCAGAAGAGAATGCCGATGCCGAAGATATAGGCCAGCAACCCCGCCAGGGAGTAATTTGTCAGTTTTGTGTAATCAAGAGGGGGGACGATGTTGTAGTACTTAGTCAGGGGGAAGGCGATCGTGAATGCGGTATAAATCCCCCCGCTGGTAACAATACCCCATATCATTGGGGAATTTATTTTGCTTGCCTTGAGCTTGGTGATCACACGTTGGATCATGAAAGCACTTAGGAAGCGCGTGCCAGCGCAGTCAGGGCCAGAACGATGATTCCCAGCGCCAGATTCAAGCGCAGGAAAAACCACTCGCGTTTTTGCAGGGTTGCGATCTTTGGTGCATCCTGACCGCGCGCCTGCAAAAATGCCGCTCTGCGCATGGATGGCAAGATACCCCAGGTGACATAACCACTAGAGAGCACCATCAACCCGAAGACAATGTGTTTGACCAGGATCGCCCAACCCCAAGGATTATTAACTGCCAGAAATCCTTCATAATTGGGGTTGGCGCTCATTTGCAGCATCCCGCTGCCTAACAGCACAATCACGCTGAACCAGGCCAAAGGGTCTAAGTGGCGTTGTATCTTCTCAATGAAGGTGGCGAATGTGTGCTCATCCAATGTTTTGCGCGCTGAGGGAATGACCAATAATGTAAATATAGCAAGGCCACCGATCCAAATCACGGTGGCCAGCATGTGCAACCAATAAGCGATGGTGAGAGCCCAGGTGGGGGTAATCATTCTAGAATTGATATCTCCTAAAAGCCTGTCATCCTGAGCGCGCCAGAGGCGGGCCTATGCCCAGCGAAGGATTTCCCGCTCTTTTAGCAGAGATTCTTCGCCCTGCTGTTGGCGTAGGCTCATGCCGAAGGCAGGCCTGTGGCCATGACACATTTTTTAGCAACTTACTTATCTGATGAATTATTCGCAAATATCTTGCGCACTCAGAGATTTTTCTTGGTAGACAGCATTGCCAGTGTATTGGAAGGCTTTATCCCATACCGGATAGGCCTCACAGAACTGACCTTGAGATTCAAGGAAATCGCCGTAATTTTGCAAAGCGTCGACATAGCGTTGGGCTGTGTTATATCCAGTGCCATCGTGGAGGTTAGGCGTCATATTGACAAGCTGCTCAAAGTAGTACACCGCCTGCCCCCAATCCACATCCCAGAAGCTGGCACCAGTGATGTAGAGGCTTGCCCAGGTGCGGAAGCTGTCCGCCTCGGCGTCCAAAACACCGAAACTTTCGGCAAGGGCAAGGTCATAAATGCCGCCTTCGAGATTTCCCAGACCAACTTTTTGCACACCGCGCTGTCGAAAAGATAAATACAGCATGCCGTCAATTTCGACTGATCGATGCCCGGGATTTTTCTTGCGTAAATTTTCGAGGGTTTCGATGGCTAAATCCCAATCCCCGGCTGCCACATAGCTCTCAGCCTGGGCAAAGAGTTCTTCTTCAGCGCGTGAATCGGGAGTGGGAGTCGGCTCTATGGCCGTTGGCAAGGGGGCTGGTGTTGGAGTCGCCGTGACATTGAGCACCAGGAGAGTTTCAGCCAGCCGGTCCATAACGCCCGGATAACTGGGATCTAGGCCAATTACATACTCAAAGCGTTGGCGTGCCACTTCGTAGCGGCCGGCTTTAATATCTAATACACCCAGTTCGTATTGTTCAGCAACGGCTACTGCCAGTTGGAAAGATTCCTGGTTTTTTCTTCGGTTGAGGCCGTCCTGATAGCCTAAAAATCCACCCACCGCCAGGAACAGGATCAGCCCAAGCAACACGATCCCACCCCTTCGTAGCCAGGGGCGTCCCTTTTTCTTAGGTTTAGAATCCTCATTCGAAATGTCAATCTTGGTTGGAGATGTATCTCCTTCTACAGAGGAGTCAATTTTTGTTGGTTGTGTTTCATTGAATTGGTCGTTCATAGCGGGCTAATTCTAATGCGGAAAGAATAAAACGTAAAGCACAGAGAATTTCAGGAGGTATAATTTCTACATGACAGAATTCCGCTTTCATCACCCTATCAATGTACGCTACGGCGACCTGGATCCCCAGGGGCATGTCAACAATGCTCGCTACCTTACTTTTATGGAACAAGCTCGTATATCCTATGTAAAACATTTAGGATTGTGGGATGGTGGTTCGTTCCTGAATATTGGCATAATTTTGGCTGATGCCCATGTCACATTTCGAGCGCCGATTCTGTGGGGGCAGCCTGTCCGCGTAGGTATGCGCATCGCCCGCCTTGGAACGAAAAGCATGGACAGTTTCTATATTATTGAAGATGCCGAAACAGAGCAAAGATTAGCTGATGGCAACAGTGTGTTGGTGGCATACGACTACTATACATCCAGTAACATCCCCATCCCTGAAGATTGGCGCGAAGCCATCGAAGAGTTTGAAGGCTTAATAAAGCCCAACCATATCGATTATGAAAAAGCTGCCTGAACTTGATATTGAATATTTGCTCGATTTTCTCACCGGCTTGTTGGAGACACCCAGCCCCACGGGATTCACGCAGGCGGCGATTGACTTTTCGGAAAAGGCATTTCGGGAATTCTCATTCTTAGAGATCTCCCGTACCCGTAAGGGCGGGTTGGTGGCTGTCTGGCCCGGTGACCCGTCTACATCCCCTTCGGGGACAGGGCAAGCTGATGCCCCCCGAGGTATTACTGCTCATACAGATACGCTGGGTGCCATGGTCAAGGAGATTAAATCCAATGGACGGCTCAAGCTGACCAAAATCGGCGGCTTTCCGTGGAACACCGTTGAGGGCGAAGGTTGTACAGTCTTCGCCAGAGATGGTGAACAAGTGCGCGGCTCGCTGCTGTTGAAAATGGCATCCGTGCATGTCTATGGCAACAAAGTTGGAGACACCAAGCGTGACGATACTAACGTTGAAGTGCGTTTGGACGCGCTCACAACATCTGCCGATGAAACTCGAGCGTTAGGCATCGAAGTGGGCGATTTTGTGGCCTTTGATCCGCGCGTGGAGTTGACCAACGGTTTCATACGCTCTCGCCATTTAGATGATAAAGCCTGTGTAGCCAATATCCTTGCTGCAGTTAAAGCCTTTGCTGATGCCGGGCTGAAGCCCGCCCAAACCACGATCATTTTAATTAGCAACTATGAAGAGGTTGGTCATGGTGCATCTGCCGGGTTTCCCTCCGATATGACCGAACTGCTCACTGTCGATATGGCCGCAGTGGGTGATGGGCAAACCTCCGATGAATTCCATGCCACGTTATGTGTCAAAGATTCGGGCGGCCCTTATCATCATGGTTTGAATCAAAAACTGCGTAATCTGGCCGATCAATACGAAATCCCCTACAAAGTGGATATTTACACTAATTATGGCTCTGATGGAGAGGCCTATTGGCGAGCCGGCGGTGATGTGGCTGTATCCCTTATTGGTCCTGGTGTGGATGCCTCGCACAATTATGAACGCACGCACACAGACGCGTTAGTCGCCACTACCAATTGGATCATGGCATATTTATTATCGGATTGAAATACAAACAAATGAACGGAGTATCACTAACCGAAAACGTAGTCGTGATTTCCAAATCACGTAATCCCGGGGTATAGAAACCCCGGCTACAATGGGATTGCTATGTTAATCGATACCACGCTTCCCCCAGTCTTTCTGAACTCCATCCCCGACCTGGCCCGCGCCGCCGAGAAGATGGGATTTGATGGTATTTGGACCACCGAAACCCAGCACGATCCCTTTTTGCCAGGACCGTTGATCAGCGAGCATACTCAAAAAACTCAATTTGGTACCGCGGTAGCAATCAGTTTTGCGCGCAGCCCGGCAACCATGGCATACACTGCTTGGGATCTGGCACAGATGTCCAAAGGACGTTTCATCCTGGGGTTGGGCACCCAGGTCAAAGGGCATATCGAAAGACGCTTTGGTATGCCCTGGCCGGATTCTGTTGTGGGTAAACTACGTGAGCAGATTGGTGCCATCAGAGCTTTTTGGGATAATTGGCAAAATGGGGGACGGCTCAACTTTCGCGGCGATTATTACAAAATCACCTTGATGTCTCCCTTTTTCAACCCAGGCCCCAACCAATATCCCGACATCCCCATTTATATCGCTGGCGTTAACACTGGCCTGGCAAAATTAGCTGGGGAAGTCGCCGATGGATTCCATGCTCATCCGCTCAATTCGCCGCGCTATCTCAAAGAAGTCATCGTTCCGGCAATTGAGGCTGGAGCATCTCAGGCCGGACGCAGCCGCACCGATGTGGCTGTTTCAGTGTCTGCATTCGTGGTCACAAACTCCCATGAAAAACACTTCATGCAGCAGCAGATCTCTTTTTATGCTTCCACGCCATCTTATCGCAAGGTGTTTGCCCTGCATGGCTGGGATGATGTTGCTGAGCGACTCTCGTCCCTGGCGGGGCGCGGCAAATGGGGGGAGATGCCCGGCCTGATCAATGATGAAATTCTTTCGGCATTTGCAGTGGTTGCTGAACCCGATGATGTGCCCTACGCTTTGCGAGAGCGTTATGAGGGTTTGGCGGATCGGATTGGATTGTACATTCCCTTTGTGCCTGGTGAGCGCGACGATTTCTGGAGCATGCTACTCCAAGAATTGAGATAGAAAATGAACACCGACAGTCCGGATGAAATTTTTCTGGGGCAGCGTGAGCACATGGTGCGTTATCAAATTGAGCGCCGGGGTATTGAGACTCCCAATGTGCTCGCAGCCATGCGCGCCGTTCCCAGGCATTTATTCGTCCCGCCTGATCAGCAGGAATTCGCTTACTCCGATGGCGCCATGCGCATTGGCCATGGGCAGACCATCTCTCAACCCTATATTGTCGCCCTGATGACCGACTTGCTCGAGTTAACGGGTGGTGAAAAAGTACTCGAAGTGGGCACAGGCTCGGGGTATCAGGCTGCGGTGTTGGCTCATATGGCTGAAGAAGTACACTCTATTGAACGGCACGCTGCGCTTTCTGAAAGTGCTACTTCAGTTTTTGAAGATTTGGAGATCAAGAATATCCATCTTCACATTGGAGACGGAACCTTGGGGTTGCCAGACCAGGCACCATTCCAAGCGATTATGGTTACAGCGGCAGCGCCCAAGGTGCCAAAATCGCTTTTAGATCAATTAGATCAGGGCGGTAGATTAGTTCTACCCGTGGGGCGACGCTTCAGTCAGGTGTTAGAAGTCTGGCAGCGAGTGGGCGCCAAGTATGAACAGAAAACCCATACAGCGGTTGCCTTTGTGCCTCTGATTGGTGAAGAGGGTTGGCCGGAGGGTAAAGGGGATCGTTCGTTTTTCTAATCAAAAAATTCAACACAGATTGAGCGGATGAACGCGGATTGTTATAAAAATTTAGAGGTGGATGATTTATACTTGATGACAATTAATCAAAGAACCCCCGATTAAAAATCGGGGGTTCAGTAGTTTTAGTGATTATACCCAGCTAAGGGTTACCAAGACCATTGGTCGGCTTTTTGTTTCGTTATAAAGGAACGACCGCAATGTTTGTACAACCTGGTCGTGGATATTGCCATTGCTGTTTTCGACGGCATCAACAGTTCGTTGTGTGGCAGCATCTAACAGATCTTCGGCGCCGTGTTTGTAGACGAAACCACGAGTGATAATCTCAGGGACTTCTATCAAGCGTCCGCCCTGATCGAGCACCAGGCTGACCAGCACAACGCCATCCCGCGCCAGGGCTTCGCGCTCGCGTACCACACTGGGACCTACGTCACCGACGCGTGAGCCGTCAACAAAGATATACCCACCGGGTATCCGTTCTCCCAGGCTCATCTCGCCATCCTCGAATTCGATGACCTGACCATTTTCAGCAATCTGGATCATGTCGGCAGACATGCCAGCTTCTTGAGCAAGAACTTTGTGCTGCCGAAGATGACGCAGTTCCCCATGGATGGGGATCAGGTATTCGGGCTTGACCAGATGGATCATCAGCGCCATTTCATCCTGGCTGGCATGCCCGGAGACGTGCACAGGTGCCAGAGGTTCGTAGATCACGTTGGCCCCGCGGCGGAAAAGGCGGTTGATGGTACGGTAAATCGTTTCCTCGTTGCCCGGGATAGGATGTGAGGAGAGAATGATCGTGTCACCTTCTTTGATGCTGAAGCGCCGGTTTGTTCCCGTGGATAACCTTCCCATGATTGAAGAAGGTTCTCCCTGAGAGCCCGTGCACATGAGTATAACTTCATCTTCAGGTAAATTGAGTGCCTGGTCGATGCTGACCAGCGTGTCGTCGGGGACATCCAAATAACCTAGCTTGATAGCCATCTTGGAGTTTTCGGTCATGCTGTAGCCCACAAATGCCAGCTTGCGCCCGTGCCGTTCAGCTGCGTCAGCCACTTGCTGCATGCGCGAGATAAGCGAGGCGAATGAAGCTACGATGATACGGCCCTCCGCTTCGGCGAAGACATCGTCAAAGGCTGGGTCAATCATTTTCTCAGAGGGGGTCCAACCAGGCTTATCGGCATTGGTGGAATCGGCCAAGAGAGCCATAACACCTCGGCTGGAGAATTCTGCCAGTTTGGCGAAGTCCGTCGGCCAGCCATCTACAGGGGTTGGGTCAAATTTGTAATCCGCAGTGTGCACAACCAAACCTGCGGGAGTGGTGATGCCTAATCCCACAGCATCGGGCACAGAGTGACAGACATGGAAGAATTCTACCTGAAACGGACCAATTTCGATCGAATCACCGGCATGGATGGTATTTAAATCTGCTTTGCCCAGCAACCCACCGCGAGCCAGTTTGACCTCGAGCAGGCCACGGGTCAGAGAAGTTGCATAGATCGGCGCGTTGATTTTCTCCATTACGTGTTGGATCGCACCAGTGTGATCTTCATGTCCGTGGGTGACCACAATTCCGCGCACTTTGTCGCGATAAGGCAATAGATAATCAAAATCAGGGATGATATAGTCGATCCCCAACATATCGTTATCGGGGAACATGATGCCGGTATCGACGATGAGAATTTCCTCATCGTACTCGTATACCATCATGTTCTTGCCAACTTCCCCTAGTCCACCCAGGGGGATAATGCGTAATTTATTATTCATTTGTTATACCTTTCAGTTACCACCCCAGGTAATGAAGTTGGAATCTAAGAAGAATTTCTTCCCCTTATGATCATGCGTCTCATGCCGACCGCGTCAAAAAAGCTTTCTTATTTATTGAACAATCAAAAAATAGGTTCACCAATTAACGCTTGGGTTTTGAGATTGATCACCCAACCGTTGATGTCTGGAGAGGTAGTATTTAGTTTTCTTAAAAAACCCTCACATCATTGAGGGATAGTTTCAATTCAAAGTGCAGGGTTATCTCTAACGCTACACGGCAGTTGGTATATCTGTACTTAACAAAATTCCCGGTCGGGGATGTCCGTCCGGGGCTATCGATACCATCCAATTTTCTTACCAACCGGCCGGATTGTAGCATGATGGTACCTATTTGTCAAAAGCAGAGGTGTAAGAGTTTTATCAGATTTTATATTTAGTGATGTTATACTGATAGAGATAGGTAGAGCCACACCATTTCACTCGATTGGGTGGTTAATTATGTCGATTCTCATCACTAAAGTTAGTTTGCCTGAAAGGCGTCGCGATGTATTACGTCGTGCCCGGCTAATTGACGCGCTTCACCAAAACCTTCATCGAAAACTAACTTTTGTTTCAGCGCCAGCAGGTTATGGAAAAACCACTTTGTTGGTGGATTTCGCTAGTGATGTTGATGCAGTTGTCACCTGGTATCGTATTGGACAGGGGGATACGGATTTAGTTTCGTTCGTTCAGCATATTCTTGCGGCATTTCGCCAGAAATTCCCTCAATTTGGTAATGAGTTAATCGACGCATTCCCCTCCAGTGATTCAATATCCCCCTATACGGCCGCCATCGAAATCATCAACGAGATCGTAGCACACATTGATGATTATTGTGTGCTCATGCTCGATGACTATCATTTGGTTGGTGAAAATCAACAAGTCGTCGATTTTATTGAAATTCTTTTAGAAAATATACCTGATCAGGTACGAATGATCATCGCCTCACGCAGCATTTATGGCGTTCCATCGGCAAGGTTATATGTTCGTGAAGAAATTGCCACGATAGGGGCGAATGATCTGCGGTTTCGGCCTGAAGAATTGCAATCTCTGGTCCGCCAAAGCCAGGGTTTTAAGTTATCTATCCAACAAGCCGAAGAATTAGCCCAACGCTCGGATGGTTGGATAGTGGCCATCTTGCTGGCAATCCGCACGATGAAAAAGGGCAAACTTCCCCAATTCGAGGAGGCTGTTGACCAGGTTTATGATTTTCTTGCCGAAGAAGTGATCAGTCAGCAGCAAGAGTCGCTGCAAGATTTTTTGTTGGCAACTTCTATTCTTGATGTATTCGACGAAGCCTTATGTGATCATCTGCTACAAACATCATCCTCGGGCGAATTGCTAAATGAGTTGAGAGAACGCAATCTCTTTCTTTCGCGCATAGAAACCGATCAGGGTGTCAATTATCGCTATCATCAATTGTTCTCAGATTTTCTAAGGCAGCGACTGGTTGAAATCGATACTCAGAGAGTGCGTAGGTTGCACACTCGTGCTGCAGAGTGGTATTACCAGAATGATGATTGGGAATTAGCGATTCATCATATCCTTGAAGCAGATAACTCCAAAAAAGCAGCGCTTTGGATAGATCAGGTTGTAATCGAATTTTTTGTGAGAGGGCGTCAAAACATTTTATTCCGCTGGTATGAAGGATTAAATGCAGCTCATCTAATAGATCAAGCGCCAAAACTGCTGTTGTATCAAGCCAAAATTCGAGTGGATCAGGCTGCGCTTGAAGATGCAGAAAAATTACTTGAAATAGCAGAACCATTATTAGTTCAAGAGGGTGATGTTGATCTCATCGTAAATGTGATCATAACAAAAGGATTGATCCGATATTACCAAAGAGAATTCCAATTAGCCCTGACACTTGGAGATCAGGCACAAGAGATGCTATCCTCAGATAATGGTCATAAAAGTTATTGGTGGTATCAAGCTGAACGTTTAAGAGGCTTGAGCTTGAGCGCTCTAAACCAGGCAGATCTAGCGTTAGATAGCTTTCATAGCGCTGTAACCGGTTTTCGTAGTGCACTGAAGGATATTCAGTTAGATTACCAACGTACACAGCGGGAAATTGACCTGGCAGAGACGTTGAATGATATGGGTCTCGCATGCCTAAGAAAAAGCGATTTACTTCAAGCGCAAAAGTGCTTTATTGATTCCCTAGAGATTAAGCGTAAGAGAAGGGGAAATCAAGGTTCTCTGTCCGTTGCACTAAACAATGTGGGTTATGTAAATTATTTGATCGGCAATTACAAAGATGCTTGGTTAGCTTATGAAGAAGCCCTTGAATATGGTCGATTATCAAGGTGGAATCGTAATCTTGTGCATGTCTATAATAGCCGAGGGGATTTACTTAAGGATATTGAAGAGTGGGATGAAGCAGAAAAATCTTATTTGGCTGCACAGGAGATTGGTGAATCTAACAATGTGCTCATCGGATTAATTGATACATATGCAGGACTTTCTGCAATTTCCCGAATACGAGGCGATTTCCAACAAGCATTTGAGTGGCTGCGAAAAACCGAGTATATCCGGAACAATAGTTTAGAATCCCCAGAATACCTAGCTGGCTTAGGAGCAATTTATTTGGAAATGGGCCAGAATGATATGGCGTGCGAAGTCTTGGAAAAGGCGCTGGATTCATTTAGAACTGCTCCTCAACTTCAACAAGAACAGGCATTAATAGCCTTCTTGTTAGGCGCTGCATTCTATCGACAGGATCAGTTTCAGCGTGCAAAAGAATTGTTGGCTGATGCGTTAAAGTGGTCAGCGCGTTTAGGTTATGATCAATTTATGGTTGTTGCTGGCCGGCGCTTTCAAGATTTTGTCGCTTTTGCTGAGCAAAGCTTGCCTGATAATCTTCAGTTGAAGTCCATTGTGCAGCGGGTTAAACAAGCACCCATTCGGTTAGCCAATTTACGCGAAAAAAACACACCTACAGAATTCCCTGCAATGCACTTGGAGATTCGGGGATTTGGAGTAGGGCAAGTGTGGTTGAACGGCGAACTGATTCCTCGATCTAAATGGAGATCGAGTGGTTCGCTAGCATTATTTTTCTTCATTATTCAAAATGATGGCGTACGCAAAGAAGAAATAGGGTTGGAATTTTGGCCTGAATTTAGCACGTCCAAGATTAGTAGTAATTTCCATGCCACCTTATGGCGGGTGCGTAAAGCGTTGGGAGAGCGCGAAATCATTTCGTTTTCTGACAAGAAATACTTCTTAAATCCTTCTGTTACCATATGGTACGATGTTTCGGAATTCGAAAACCATGTGCAGTGTGCTCATAATAATGATTTATCCAAAACCCAGCGAGCTGATCATTTGAGACAGGCTATTGACCTTTATTTGGGAGATTATTTGGAAGATGTATTTATGGATTGGTCACTTCAGTTGAGTGATGAGCTGAAAAGGCTGTTCATACAATCGCTTACACTTCTGGCGGAATTGGAAGCGGAAAGACATCATTTTGAGAGTGCAATATCCTTATACGAAAAGGTTCTCGGAGAAGATCCATATAGAGATAGCTCGCATCTGGCCTTGATGCAATGCCTCGTTAGTGTCGGGCTGTCTTCAAGTGCAAAGTCACACTATCATAAATATGGGGAATTATTAGAGAAGGAGTTAGGCACTAGACCTTCCCAAGAATTAAAAGATTTCTATGACAAATTGTGATGATGCAAAATAAACACAAATTTTCACTGCTCTAAATAGCTACTCATCCACGAGTAGCTATTTTTGTTCATAGGTTTGTTCATAGCTTATAAGATAAGCTTTTGTCATTGAAATTCAATCCTAGTATGGAGGTTTCCGATGACGAAATCACAATTTCGCAACCTACTCACCACTTTTTCAGTAAAACTAACACCCCAATTTGTCGGCTTGATTCTGTCCATCGTGATACTGCTAATTAGTTTGTTCGCTCCACAAGCCGTTTTTGCTGGGCCAGGAACTGGAGGCACTGGTAGTTAAGTTGCCAACCAAATAAGACGAATAAGGAGTGGAAATTATATGAGCAATAAACTTCATTTAAACGCAATTGTTACCAAAGCACTTCTTGACAACGATTTCGAAGAAGCAATTCTCAATGGGAAACGAAAAGAGTGCTTAGACATGTTTGAGCTGGATCAAACAGATAAGAATGAAATTCTTGCCATAGATGCTGATGTTCTAGATCAATTTATTCGCGATATTGATGCACTGGCATCTCCGAAACTAAAAGCATTTCCAGTCAACGTATAAATTATAGGGGAAGCAACCTTGCAAAAAGTCATTGGACCACATGGTTGTCGAAGAGGTTTATCGATCTGCGAGATCGAAATAATGGTGGTTACCATATCGGTGTTCCAATTGTCTTGTGGATGTTTGATTCCGATGGAAGATTTTCCTTAATTGAAGGCGAAGGACTATCCGTTTTAGGAATAACTCCGAGAGAATTGTTGGGTAAATCGATATTCAACGAGACACTGGCGGTGCCATTGACTTCTGAGAACGTTCGGCTTGCTTTAGGTGGAACGCAAGCCGAGGATTTCGTAGAATTTGACGATTTGGTTTGGGCAACTTGGTATTACCCAATCCAAAATGAGGTTAGCGAACATGCTGGTGTTGTGTGCACCTCATTCAATGTTACAAAGTACTGGAAACAGGTAAAACACCAAGAAGCAGTGATCAAACTCGCAGCATCGTTGCGAAAAAGCAATACAAGAAAAGAGATGCTTCCTGTAATTTGTGAAAGCATTGCGGAGATTTTGAATACTGAAGCAGCATCACTGATTTTCAATAGCAATTCAGGTAGCCATCTGAAATTTGAATACGGCAATGGGTTATGGCGCACATCCGGCAGAGATATTGATCATCTAGGAGATCAAGCCTGCCTTTTGAAAGCCACACACCGGGTTTTATATTCTCGAAAACCACTGATTCGCAATGATTGGGTTGGTTTGCCGGGAAATGGAGAAGGCTTTTCATTGGCTGGTCTACCACTGACCAATAGCAAACATTCCATTGGGGCATTGTGGATCTGCCGAAAATCCCCTATCAGTGATGATGATGTCGATCTCTTAATTGCATTTTGTGACCTTGTATCGAGAGCATTAGATCGTGAGCAATGTCAGGAGAAAACAATGAAACACTTACATTTTCAAACAGCACCAGAACGAGCAGCAGATAAAGTTGTAGATCTTAACCTTGCACTAAGTGATCTCTTGGATCAATTTATAAATATACTGGAAATCGATGCAGCCAGAATTTTCTTGTGTGATGCAAAAAATCGGGATTTAAAATTTTCTGTTGGTTGTGGATTCGATGATCAAGATCATCAGGGTGAAAGGATTCAGTACGGAGAAGGATTGATTGGGAAAGTTGCTCTTAGGCAGCGACCTTATTTGATCTCCGATGTTACCCACCCGAAAAATTCTGGAGATCTAGATCTAAGATTTGAAAAAGAGGGTTTTATAACTTACTACGGTATACCACTCAGCATGAATGGACGCCTTTTGGGGGTAATGGAAATTTATTATCGTCAGTTTATACAGTTAAAAAAGAGATGGTTTGATTCCATTACTATCCTGGCGGAGAAAATTTCTTTGGCGATCGATGGGGCTGAAAACTACAACAAATTCCTGGAAATCGAACAAGAAATCGATCGATTTTCAGCTTCTCTTCATCATTGAGCCAGTAACTTGGTAGTGTGAACATTTCAGACATATTCTAAAGAAACGAGCGCTTTTCGAAAATACCTTGCTCTAGAGAGAAATCCCCAAATGGTCACCACGGCCTAGCTAGTGTTCAAGAGGACTACTATTAAAACTCAAACCCCTGAAATTGCTTCAGGGGTTTGAAAATTTTAAAAGGTGAGTCGGAAGACTACATCATTGGCATGCCGCCGCCGGGGCCACCAGCAGGCATGGGGGG
Source organism: uncultured Anaerolineales bacterium (assembly GCA_964419495.1). Classification (GTDB taxonomy): domain Bacteria; phylum Chloroflexota; class Anaerolineae; order Anaerolineales; family UBA11858; genus NIOZ-UU35. Next base: position 32,299 of record CAYQQX010000010.1, on the reverse strand, counting down.
TTCGGGTTCGGGGATGTCCGTGATCAAGGCTTCAGTGGTCAGGATCATCGCGGCGATAGAAGCAGCGTTCTCCAGGGCACCACGGGTAACCTTGGCAGGATCGATCACACCGGCTTTGACCATGTCAACATACTCTTCGCTGAGCACGTTGAAGCCAATGTTGATGTCTTTCTTTTCTTCTTGTTGGCGGCGGACGTTCTCCAGGATCACGGAGCCGTCTTTGCCAGCGTTAGCAGAAATCTTGCGCAGGGGAACCTGGAGGGCATCTTTGACGATTTCAACACCAATTTGAGCATCGGGGTAATCCATCTTGAGTTTATCCAGGACTTTCATAGCGTTGACCAGCGCAACACCACCACCGGGGACGATGCCGTCTTCGACAGCAGCGCGGGTAGCAGAGAGGGCATCTTCAACTCGATGTTTCTTTTCTTTCAGTTCGGTCTCAGTTGCAGCACCAACACCGATGATGGCAACGCCACCAGAGAGTTTGGCCAGGCGCTCTTGCAGTTTTTCGCGGTCGTAATCGCTGGAGCTCTTGTCGATCTCCACGCGGATCTGGTCGATGCGGCCCTTGATGGCATCGCCATCGCCTTTGCCGCCGACGATGGTTGTATCGTCTTTGCTGGAGACAACGCGCTCAGCAGTGCCGAGATCGTCAACGGTGACGCTGTCGAGCTTGCGGCCCATTTCTTCGGTGATCACGGTGCCGCCGGTCAGGATAGCGATATCCTGCAGCATAGCCTTGCGGCGGTCGCCAAATCCGGGTGCCTTGATGGCCAACACGTTAAGCATACCGCGCAGTTTGTTCAGAACCAAAGTGGCCAGAGCTTCGCCGTCGATATCTTCGGCGATGATGACCAACTCACGCTTGCCCAGCTGGACCAGCTTCTCGAGCACGGGTACGATATCCTGTGCGGCGGAGATTTTCTTGTCGTGGATCAAGACGTAGGGGTTCTCGATATCGGCTTCCATGCCCTCGGGATCGGTAACGAAGTAAGGGGAGAGGTAGCCGCGGTCGAACTGCATACCTTCAACGTAATCGGTCTCGAATTCCAAACCTTTGGATTCTTCAACGGTGATCACGCCGTCTTTACCAACTTTGTCCATCACATCGGCGATCAATTCGCCAATTGAGCGGTCTTGAGCGGAGATTGAAGCCACGTTACCAATTTCTTCCTTGGTGGTAACTTCGATAGCCTGCTTGCTGATCTCTTCAGCAACAGTCTCAGCAGCGCCCAAGATACCCAATTTCAGCAGCATCGGGTTGGCGCCAGCAGCCAGGTTCTTCATACCAGCGGTCACAATGGAGTGAGCTAAAACGGTCGAAGTGGTTGTGCCGTCTCCGGCGATATCATTTGTCTTGGTGGCAGCTTCTTTGAGAAGTTGTGCCCCCATGTTCTCGAATGGGTCTTCGAGTTCGATCTCTTTTGCAACGGTGACACCATCGTGTGTGATGGTGGGGCTACCGAATTTGCGATCCAAGGCAACGTTGCGACCCTTGGGGCCTAAGGTGGTAATAACAGACTTTGCGACTACGTCGACACCGGTCTGAAGTTTTCGGCGAGCCTCTTCGGAAAAGACTAATTGCTTTGCCATAAGTTAAACTCCTTTATAAATTCCTCGTTCAGCGGGGTAGATTACCCGACGAGCGCTAAGATATCGTCCTCACGCAAAATGAGAACATCCTTGTCGTCAACCTTGATCTCTGTGCCGGCATACTTGGCATACAGAACTTTGTTGTCGACTTTGATTTCGCCCTCAACATCTGGGCCAACGGCCAAAACTAAACCCTGTTGGGGTTTCTCTTTTGCCGTATCGGGGAGAACGATTCCACTGGCAGTCATTTCCTGCTGCTCAATGGGTTCAATTACTACCCGGTCGCCAAGGGGTTTTACTGATAGAGCCATACGAACCTCCTGCAAAAATGATGGATTGTATTTGTTGTTTTAGCAATCGATTAAATAGAGTGCTAACAAGCGGGCTGAATCATACCGATGTTTGAAATGGAAGTCAAGAGAGTAAATGGGATTGTATATAAAATTCTTATATATTTCTGACACAAATAGAGTTTGAGCAGAACTGACGAGGGCTTGGGGTGGCTGCCATGTTGGGGGCCAGCACTCCTCCCAATGGTCTGCCAAGGTTTCGGAGAAACCCATCCACCCTAAGGTACAGGAGTCTCAACAATCAATCTGCAAATCGCCTCGTTATCTTCGACTATCCCCATGAGCAGGCCATTATCAGGGAAAACTTCACGCACATCTGAGAGTACAGGTAAAGCTTCAGGGCAATAATTCTGCCCTGGACGGCTCAATGCAGCTAATACTGATGCATATCGGACGTAATAGAACGCCACCTCTAAGTTGGTTAGGGGCAACCCAACCACATCGAGGTCGCTAAATTCGTTCTCCTCCGCTGAGCAGCCGAGTACAGCACATTTCAAAACCGGCATGGCTCCCTCGAAATTGCGCGCCCTTACATAGATATCCCCTAACTGACCGTAAGAATTTGGATTGGTAGGATCGAAGCCCAACGCCTTTTCACCATTTAGCGCAGCGATGAAAAATTCACCCATACGGGAGTAGGTTTTCGCAATGGCGATGTAGGGCAATGGGTCTTGTACGCCATTCGATTCATTGATCGTGATCGCTTTTTCGAATTGTTCGAGAGCCACATCGTACACTTCCAGCTCGCGATAGATCACACCAATTTGGATATACAGGAAAGTCAGGTTGGGATTGATGGCGGCGGCTTTTTCATACTCCTCGATGGCCACCCTGTATTGCCCAAAGTTTTCAAGGACAGTGGCATAAACCCGATGGGTGTCCATAAGGTGGGGAGCCAACTCAACGGCTTCACGGGCATGCTGCTCGGCCTGATCCCATTTTCCCTGATCGAGCAACACTTCAGCATAAAAGGCCAGGGCCAGTGCGTTGTTGGGGTCATCGAAATAAGCTTTGCTGGCGACTTGTTCTGCCTCAGTTATCCATTGTTGGTATTGATCATTGGTTGTGGAAAAGGAAGCACTCCAATCCAACACCAGCGCATGAATGGCCTGAACGGAACTGTCATCGGGTGCGATCTCTACTGCTTTGGTACTTTCCTCGCGGGCCTCTTCCATGCGGGTAACCCGCTCGGCACTCGTGGATAACAACCGGGTTGAGTATGTCAGCAGGCGAGCTAATTCTGCCCTGGCCAAAGCGTTACCGGGATCCAAGTCCAATGCCAGGCGGTAAGCATCGATGGCATCTGTATCTACTGGGTCTTCGATCTTGCCGGCGTTGAAATAGGCCTCTGCAGCCAGCAAGTATGAATCAGCAGTACGCGTCGCAGTAGGGGTAGCCAGGAAAAGGGGCTGGACACGGAATTCTGGTCCGATGCCAATTTGTGAGAGCAACCAGACCAGCCCCACAATTACTCCGAGCATTATAAGCACGCGATTGATATTCGATTTCGGCCCGCTTTGATGAAAAGTTGGCCTTTTCCCAGTAATATTTCGATCCATAGTTTAGCAGTTTGTGGTTGTAGTGGCCGCTCGCCAAAGGCGTGCCTATGGCAAGCGGTTATGATGACTGAAGTCATCACTACGAACTAATTGATTATCACGCATCGGGAGGACCTTCTACAGGTTCTGTCTCTTCGATCCCCGCCTGACACATATCCAATCCAACTGTGGCGTTGTAAACTGCAATCTCGTTGTTAGGGACAACCGCCAGCATCGATTGGAAAACAGGAATGGCTTCCCCACAACGATTCAAGCGCGCCAGGGTTAGCCCGTAAAGCGAATAAATCTCGATCGCGCGAATCTTATAGGATATGGGGATTCCTTCTATAATTTCGCCGCTCTCAGTCACCCCTCCTTGCACAGCTAAAGACAGGCGTTCGATAGCCTTTTCTAACTCGTTGTTTTTGGCATACATGACCCCAAGATTACCCTGTAAGCTGGCATTGGTAGGGTCATCGTCGACGGCCTGTTGCGCATATTGGGATGCTTGGGCAAACTCACCGATGGTGAAATAAACTCTAGAAGCTTCGTACTCTGGTGAAGGGTCAGCGGGGTTGAGGGCGTTGGCCTGGTTGAAGTTTTCCACCGCTAAATCGTAATCACCCAAGGCGGCATAGATATAGCCTGTCATCATATACAGGTTAGGGATCTTGTTGTTGATTGCCAGGGCGGCGTTATATTCGTCGAGCGCTAATTCGTAGTTGCTCGTCCAATACAAAACATAGCCGCGCGCTCTCCGCGCTTCTAACGAAGATGGGTCAAGCTCAATTGCTATCCTTGATTCATCGGCGGCTTTCTCAAAATCTCCCGTGTCGGTCAGGATCTCGGCATAAACCGCGTGAGCAACTGAATTATTTTCGTCAAGTTCCAGGGCGCGTTTGATCGTCGCCTCAGCTTCAAGATAATCCCCACTGAAATCTAATGCCCAGGCACGCATGGCATGTGCGATAGGGTTGTCGGGATTGCGGAGCAGGGCAAGTTCTGCATTCTCCAGACCATCTTCATATTGTCCGGCTAGAATTTGCACCCGTGATAGAGCTACATAGTTGGTTGAATTTGCGGGATCAGCGAGAATGGCTTTTTGATACGATTCGATTGCCAGTCCCAGCTTCCCTTCGTTGTAATAGGCTTCAGCCTCGTTGATGAATGATTCGGGACTGATGGTAGCTGTGGGTGTAGGAATAAACAGCGGGGGAGTCGAAGGAATCACAATCTGGTTGACGTAAACCGCAGCCGTAATAAACAATAACAACATGATAATGCGCCAAGGATTGGAGCGTCTGCGCCGCTTCTTGCGCATGGACCATTTACTTCCACTCAAATACATGCGGTCATATTACCATCCCCAAGAAAGCCGCGCAAGATAAGGAAGTCGACCGCAGACCACCGACAGCAGACAGCAGAGTGTGAATTTCTGCCCGCGGTCCGCGGTCAGCCGTCGGCTGTCCTTTAACCCCAATTTCCGCCAATCTTTCCCGCCCATTTCGGCTATAATCAGGTCATGCGTTTTGATGTCTTCACTCTCTTTCCAGAAACCATAGAACCCTATTTACAAAGCAGCATTCTCAAGCGGGCCAGTGAACGAGACCTGGCTGAGTTCCATGTCCATAATATTCGCGACTGGGCAACCGATAAACACCACATGACCGACGATGAGCCTTATGGTGGTGGCGGTGGCATGGTGATGAAAGTCGAACCAATTTTTGCTTCAGTGGAAGATGTGGTTGGCGCGCCGCCCGCCGGTCCGGCGTGCCCAGTGATCTTGCTCACCCCCCAAGGTCGACTGTTCACGCAGGAAATTGCCCATGAACTGGCCGCGCAGCCGCGCCTGGCACTTATTGCCGGCCGGTATGAAGGACTCGATGAACGCGTGCGGCAGCATCTGGTCACCGATGAGATTTCTATCGGCGATTATGTGCTAACAGGGGGCGAAATCCCTGCCCTGGTGTTGATTGACGCTGTCACGCGCTTGCTGCCGGGGGTATTGGGAGATCCCAACGCACCCCAAAAGGACTCTCATGCTGAGGGTTTGCTAGAACATCCCCACTACACTCGCCCTGCAGAATTCCGCGGCTGGGGTGTGCCTGATGTGCTGCGCTCGGGAGATCACGCGCGTGTCGACCGTTGGCGAAGGGAACAATCATTACGGCGAACCTGGGAGCGCAGACCAGATTTACTCAAAACGGCAGAATTATCAGATGAAGACAGAGAATATTTGGAAACGTTAAACGTTGAACGTGAAACGTGAAACGTTTTTTGTGTTAATCATTCAAATCCATCCCTCATTTTTTCTTTAGGAGCCAACCATGAAATTCAGCTATGGCAAAATCTTCCTGCTCGGTTTAGGTTTCTTTGGCGTCAGTGTGATCTGGAGCGTTTACAACGCCTTTGTGCCCATCTTCTTATCCGATCGTTTTGGTTTAGCTCCAGCCTGGATCGGCTTCTTTATGACCCTGGACAATATCGCCGCCTTGCTTATCCAACCCCCTGTGGGTGCCTGGTCTGACAGGCTGCGCACACCCATAGGCAGACGCATGCCTTTCATATTGATCGGTGCTCCGATTGGAGCCCTGGCCTTCGGCATTATTCCTATCGCGGCAGTTTTACCATTGTTCGTAGCATGCACCAGCACGCTGTTGTTGAGCATGGCCCTGTGGCGCACACCCGTTGTAGCGCTGATGCCCGATATCACCCCCTCACCGAAGCGCTCCCAGGCCAATGGCATCATTAATTTCATGGGCGGCATTGGCGCGATCATCGCCTTCCTGATCGGCAGCAAGTTGTATTCCCAGAATATTGCTTTCCCCTTCTGGATGGGCTCGGGATTAGTGATTCTTTCGGCAGTGTTGGTGTTTATCTTCATCAAAGAACCCAAGGAATATGAAGACGCTGAAGAGCAGCCCAATATGTTCGCCAGTTTGCGTGAAGTTTGGAATGATGCAGATAAAAGTGCTCTGCGTTTGTTTCTGGCGATATTTTTCTGGTTTGTGGGATACAACGCCATCGAGGCCTTCTTCACGCTTTACTCTGTCAATCAGTTAGGGTTGAACGAAGCGGATGGTGCCAGCATTCTTGGCCACCTCTCACTGCTCTTTGTGCTGTTTGCCCTGGTTTCAGGCTTTGTTGGCTCGCGTATAGGCAGGCGGGTGACGATTTCAATTGGCCTGGTTCTGCTCGTGGTGCTGATCTCAGCGATGTATGTTTTATCGCCCGAGTTGTTAGCCGACCCCCTGGCCCAGCTGCCGGTTTTGGGCACTGTGCGGGTGATCAGTATCTTTATGATGGTTGCTGGAATTGCCTGGGCATTGATCAATATCAACTCCCTGCCCATGGTGGTCGATATGGTCGAAGACGTCCGCATCGGCACCTTTACAGGGTTGTATTACCTGTTCTCCACCCTGGCAGCCATAGCTGGACCCAACGTCAATGGTTTGATTATCCAGATCAGTGGCAAGAATTACAACACCATTATGCTGGTAGCACCCATCTTCATGGCCTGCGCGCTGATTTTGATGTGGGGCGTCCGCCGTGGAGAAGCAAAGCCGGCCTAGTTTTAGCAGGCTACTCCTTTTCCTAGAATGACAATTGTCCCAAAGGTTATTTATAAAGACGACGCCCTGCTGGTGATCGATAAGCCAGCAGGGCTGCTCTCTCTCCCCGACGGGCATGATCCCTCGAAGCCCCATGTGCGGAATCTCTTAGAGCCTGACTATGGCCGTTTGTGGATCGTCCACCGCCTCGACCGCCAAACCAGCGGGGTTATGGCCTTGGCGCGAAACGAAGATGCGCATAGAGATTTGAATTTTCAATTTTCGAGCCGTCAGGTTACGAAGGTCTATCACGCCCAGGTGGCAGGAAACCCAGAATGGGATGAAAAAATTGTCGATTTGCCTCTGCGTTCGAATGTCGGTCGGCGAGGGCGGACAGTTGTTGACCAGATAAAAGGCAAATATGCATTTACCAACTTGCATGTTTTGGAGAGGTTTGAAGACTGCGCACTGGTCGAAGCGCAGCCTAAAACGGGCCGCAGACATCAAATCCGCGTTCACCTATACAGCTTAGGCCATCCGGTATTCTCCGATCCGCTGTATGGTTCAGGGGAAATTTCACCATCGATTGGTCGTACAGCTTTACACGCCTTCTCGCTGGCTATTAATCATCCACGAATCGGAAAATTGGTAGTTTTTGAAGCCCCATATCCAAACGATTTCGCTTCAGCATTACAACACCTACAGTAAGGATTCAGCTCTATCTAACAACAGCATAGGAATTTTATCTGTGAAAATCCGCGTTTATCCACGTCCAAATCATAGATTGACAGATCAGTCAGTTGAAAATCTATAGCAATTAGCACTCTTGAAATTAGACTGCTAAGATTGTTAACTTCCTATTAGAATTGACCCCCTGAAAGCCCCATTTCTTGACGCACATTACTCGACATGATATGATTCTTATCGTGTTCTTAGCACTCTCAATTCGAGAGTGCTATTTTCTGAGATACGATGACTGATTTATCTGAACGCCAGAAACTAATCCTTGCCCTGGTTATCCGGGAATATGTTGAGCAGGTCAACCCTGTGGGTTCGAAATCTTTAGTTGAGGATTATTCGCTCAATGTCAGCCCGGCGACCGTGCGAAATGAGTTGGCTTTTCTTACCGAGGCAGGATACTTGCAACAGCCCCATACATCGGCTGGTCGTATCCCTACCGAGGAAGGTTATCGCTATTTTGTGAGCCAGTTGATGGGACGCGCTTCCTTACCCTCGGAAACGCGACATACCATCCAGCATCAGTTTTATCAGGCACGCACGGATATCGATCAGTGGATGCGTTTGGCCGCATCGGTGTTGGCTCGCCAATCGAGCGGAGCATCTTTGGTCACTGCGTTTCACCCAGAACACGCCCGTTTAAAGCATGTCGAATTGATTTCCACACGCGGAAGCCAGGTGCTGATGGTTTTAGTTCTTGAAGGCGGCGAGATTCGCCAGCAGATGTTGAAACTGGGCGAACCTGTCTCTCAGGAGAGATTGAGCATGACCGCTGCCTGGATTAATGACATTTTCGAACAAAAAGAAGTTAGTGATATCTCAGCATTGATGAGCAAGGCCGATGATGACCTCAAGCGCGATATCTTGCAGTTAACCATTGGTGAGATGCAGCGCTCAGATGATGTCCTTGCTGGAGATATCTACCGCGATGGTTTGGCCAATGTTCTGGCTGAGCCTGAGTTTTCCGCTCCAGGCGTTGCCCACCGGGCGCTGCGCTTTTGGGAAGAACGCTCCCAGATGGAAGATCTGCTCTCGCAAACGGTTCTCTCCCCCGATACCAGTGGCATCCACGTGTTGATCGGCGGTGAAGGAACCTGGGAAGATTTAAGCGACTGCGCCGTGGTGCTCTCCCGTTATGGTGTCCCTGGTGTGGCCACCGGCGCTCTCGGCGTGTTAGGCCCCACCCGCATGCCCTACGCACAGACGATCTCCACCGTCCAGTTTGTTGCCAATTTGCTCAGCGACCTGGTCGGTGATACTTTACCAGATGAGAGGTATGACGAATCGCAATGAGCAAAAAGAAGAAAAAGAAAGCAGAAAAAATAGTGGTTGAAGAAGTCCTCGAGAGCGAATCCGTGGTTGAAGTACAGGATCAACCCCAAAGCGAGTCTGAGGCTCCCGTTGAAGAGGCGGATTCCCCCGAGGTTGCTGAGGAGAGCCCTATGTTGGACCTCTCCCCTGAAGATATTATGGAATTACAGACACAGCTTGAAGAATCTCAAGCAAAAGCAGATGAATATCTCGATGGTTGGCAGCGGGCGCGTGCTGAATTCGCTAACTATAAAAAGCGAGTTGAGCGGGATCGCGTGCGTTTCCACAATGATGCCGTTGGTGATGTTGCCAAGCGCTTTTTGCCCATCGTCGATGATCTCGAACGAGCCATCAAAGATCGACCACAAGAAGGTGATGGTGCCACATGGGCAGAAGGCATTGAATTGATCTATCGCAAAATGCTCAAGGTCCTCGAAGCCGATGACATAACGCCCATGCAGGCTGAAGGTGAGATGTTCGACCCCAATTTGCATGAAGCGATTGTAAAAACTGAAAGTGACGAACACGAATGCGAACAGATCATCGAAGTTTTGCAGCAAGGCTATAAGATCGGTGATCGCGTGCTGCGCCCAGCGCAAGTTCGAATTGCTGCGTAGGTTAGTAGTGCTGCACGAGAGTGCAGCCAATAATGAACTCTACGGGCACCCCCGTGCCCTGCTACGAACAAATAATTTGGAGGAACAAAAACTATGGCTAAAATAATCGGAATTGACTTAGGAACAACAAATTCTGCTGCCGCAGTGGTAGAAGGTGGAGAACCGACAGTTATCCCTTCTTCGGAAGGTGAACGACTGGTTCCCTCGGTGGTGGCAGTTAACAAAAATGACGAACGTCTGACTGGACGTCCTGCCCGTAACCAGGGTGTTGTGAACCCCGAAAATACGATCTATTCGATCAAACGCTTCATGGGTCGCAAATACGATGACCCCGAAGTTCAGCGTGCCAAAGACCTGGTGCCGTATGATTTGAAGAAGGCACCCAATGGTGATTTGCGCGTGGTGCTTGGTGGTAAGGAATACTCACCCCCCGAAGTTTCTGCCATGGTCTTGGCGAAGATCAAAGCTGATGCTGAAGCGTATCTCGGCGAACCCGTTACCCAGGCCGTGATCACGGTTCCGGCATACTTCAATGATGCCCAGCGTAATGCGACCAAAGATGCTGGCAAGATCGCCGGTTTGGAAGTTTTACGCATCATCAACGAGCCCACAGCATCATCCCTGGCCTATGGCCTCGATAAGAAACAGAACGAAGTCATCGCCGTTTACGACCTGGGTGGTGGTACCTTCGATATCTCTGTTTTGGATGTTGGTGAAGGTGTCTTCCAGGTGCGTTCTACCAGTGGTGATACCTTCTTGGGTGGTGATGATTTCGATCAGCGCGTGATCGATTTCCTGGCTGATGAATTCAAGAAAGATAATGGCATTGACCTGCGCAAGGACCGCCAGGCGCTGCAGCGTCTGAAAGAAGCGGCTGAGAAAGCCAAGATTGAGCTGTCCAGCTTACAGCAAACTGAGATCAATTTACCCTATGTCACTGCCGATGCCTCGGGTCCCAAGCACCTGGTGCTCAACATGACCCGTGCCAAACTCGAGCAGTTGACCGCCGATTTGGTTGATCGTTCTATTGCTCCTGTCAAGCAGGCATTGGATGATGCCGGATTGAAACCATCAGATATCGATGAAGTTGTTCTTGTTGGTGGTATGACTCGTATGCCCGCAGTGCAGGAAGCGGTCAAGAAATTCTTTGGCAAAGAGCCCCACAAGGGCGTCAACCCCGACGAGGTTGTGGCCGTAGGCGCTGCCATTCAGGCTGGCGTTTTGGGCGGCGATGTCAAAGACATCCTCTTGCTGGATGTGACCCCCCTGACTTTATCTGTTGAAACATTGGGTGCAGTAGCAACACCCTTGATCGAGCGCAACACAACCATCCCCGCTCGCAAGAGCCAGATCTTCTCCACGGCGGCTGCCAACCAGCCACAGGTCGAGATCCACGTACTGCAAGGTGAACGCCCCATGGCCGCGGACAACAAATCCTTGGGCCGCTTCATCTTGGATGGAATTCCCCCGGCGCCGCGCGGTGTCCCGCAAATCGAAGTGACTTTCGATATTGACGCCAACGGTATCCTGGAAGTAACTGCTCAAGACAAGGCCACTGGCCGCAGTCAGAATATCACCATCACCGCATCTTCCGGTTTGAGCGATTCCGAAATCGATAAGATGAAGCAAGAAGCTGAGAAGCATGCTGAGGATGATCTCAAAGCCAAAGAGCAAGTTGAAGCCCGTAATAAGGCTGACAACATGGCTTACACTGCTGAAAAAGCGCTTGAAGACCTTGGCGACAAAGTGCCTGATGACATCAAGACAAAAGTACAGGACAAAGTTGCCGAAGTGCGCAAAGTATTGGAAGATGAGAACGCCGATACGGACACACTGAACCGAGTGGCTGATGAACTCGGCAAAGAGATCCAGCAAATTGGTGCCGCTGCTTACGAGCAGCCCGGAGCAGGTCCCATGCCTGGAGCAGAAGGTGCAGGTCCCGAAGGTCCGCCCCCTCCTGATGGCCAATCCGGCCCAGATGACGAAGATATCGTTGACGGCGAATTCCGCAACGCGTAAAAGAGTTACAAGTAGCAAGTAGCAAGTTGCATGTTACAAGTTAAATGCGAATCAAACATAACATGCAACTTGCACACTTGGCACTTTCAACATAAATATGCCACGAGATTATTACGAGATACTCGGTGTTCCCAGGGGTGCTTCGGAAGGTGAGATCAAGTCGGCCTTCCGAAATTTAGCGCGAAAATATCACCCGGATGTCAGCGAAGAGGCTGATGCAGAAGAGCGCTTCAAAGAAGTCAATGAAGCCTACGCAGTGCTCTCCGATCAGGATAAGCGCGCCGCTTATGACCGTTTTGGTCATGCTGGTGTCCAGGGGGCGGGTGGAGTGCCCGATTGGACGACCATGGATTTCACCGATATTCTTGGCGATCTCTTTGGGTTTGGGTTCGGTGGTTTTGGGCGCACGTCAGCGCGTTCGCGTAATGCGCCACGCCGCGGCCAGGATTTACAATACCGCGTCCATCTCGAATTTAGTGAAGCCATCTTTGGCCTGGATAAAGAGATCGAGATCAACCGCGATGAACGCTGCGAGACATGTTCAGGCTCAGGTGCGGAACCAGGGACTTCCCCCTCGCGCTGTTCCACCTGTAACGGACAGGGCGAAGTGCGTCAATCTCGCCAAACCATCCTGGGCTCGATGGTGCAGGTGACAACTTGCCCGGCCTGCAGCGGCAAAGGCGAAGTGATCGTACATCCTTGTAAAACATGCAGCGGCCGTGGTCAGGTCCGTAAGTCTCGCAAAAAGGTTGTTACTATTCCCGGTGGTGTCGACACGGGTACACAGATCCGTCTGACGGGTGAAGGGCAGCCGGGTGTAAACGGCGGCCCTCCCGGAAACCTGTACTTGATCATTCAAGTGCAGCCTCACAAATATTTCCGCCGACGGGAGAATGATATTCTTCTGGATTTGAATATCAATATCTCTCAGGCAACTTTAGGTGATGAGGTCAATGTTCCCACAGTCGATGGCGATGCCGTTCTAAAGATTCCTTCGGGTACCCAACCCGGCAAGATCATTCGCATGCGCAGCAAAGGTGTACCCCATCTGCGCAATAACAACCGTGGTGACCAATTGGTGATCATCAATGTCAGTATTCCCAAATCTCTCTCTGATGAGCAAAGAGAGTTATTCCAGACATTGGCCGAGAGCCTGGGCACCGAGGTCACGCCTCAGGAGCGCGGTTTCATAGATCGCTTGAGAGATGTCATCGGGGGGTAGATCAGTGGACGGTGGACAGTGATCAGTCGGTGCATAAAGCACCAATCGCTTTCCACTACCCACTCCCCACTTTCCACTGAAATATGAATTGGCTTGAAGTTTCTTTGATCGTCGATGGCGAGATGGCCGAAGCCGTGGCTGAAGTTTTGGCGCGTTATATTCCCAACGGCGTGGTCATCGAGAGCACGGCTATCTTTGCCAACGCCGAAGACGAGGGTCACGCTGTGGGACCCTTGCGTGTCTGCGGTTATTTGCCTGTTGATGGGCAGCTAGAAGACACTCGCCAGCGCATCGAAGAAGGGCTTTATTTTTTAGGTCGCATCCATCCGTTACCTGAACCCCACTTTAAACCTATCGATGAAGTCAACTGGGCCGAGACCTGGAAGCAGCACTATCGCCCAATAGCTATTGGCGAGCGTCTAATCATTATTCCGGCCTGGTTGGAGTCTCCTGACGAGGCGCGCATCCCCATCCGCATTGATCCTGGGATGGCCTTTGGCACGGGGACGCACCCTACCACTCAGCTTTGCTTAGAATTACTGGAGACCCTAAAGGTCTTCGCTAAGCACCCCGAGCAAGGCGAGCGAGCAGAGACCTTTAGAGTCTGGGATGTAATTGATGTAGGCTGCGGCTCAGGAATATTGTCCGTGGCGGCCCTCAAGTTGGGAGCTGCTCGCGCCTTCGGTGTGGATACTGACCCTGAAGCGATTACTGCTGCCGAGGAGAATGCTGCCAACAATGACGTTGCAGATAAGACTACATTCGCAGTCGGTTCTGTGGATGAGATCAAAGCTGGGATTTTTCCTATAACACAGGCACCCGTCGTCTTGGCGAATATCCTGGCTCCAATTTTGATGCGCCTGCTGGATGCTGGCCTGGGGGATTTAGTTTCTTTTGATGGTGTTTTGATCCTCTCTGGGATATTGGAAGAGCAGCTCTCAGAAATGAAAAATGCGCTCCAAACCCATGGGTTCAAAGTGAACAACAAACGCCAAATTGATGATTGGGTGGCTGTTAGCACAGTACGTTCATCCAAACCGACCGTCTGATCGTTTTTCTCGAACTTCCCTTTTTGTTTTTCCTAACCAACCAACTTGTATCTCTTCGTCTGGTTCAAAGACAGGAATATAGGGTTTGATATCCAACAGCGGCGTGCCATCCAGGATATCTACATTTTCGATGTGCAGGATATTCTCTTCTCGTTTCAGCAATTTAACCACTGATAAACCAATGGAGTTGGGCCGTTTGGGCGCCCGAGTGGCGAACAAACCCCGAGGTTGGTCATCAAGAAACGGTGTCACAACGAGATTGAAGCCCTCAGAACGATGAAGGTGATAAAGCAGAATAATATGTGAAAAACCTTCGATATCATTCAATCCCTTTTGGAATTCTGGAAATATATCTACAGTTCCCTGAATTCCTTTTGCACCCGTAGGTTGGATAGGCATCCCCTCGAGCTTTGTGAATGGGCTGTGAATTACGCCGATGGATTTGTAGATAATATTCATATTCACACTGGGTATTAGTTTTGATATAGATGATCCCACAAGCGTTCCACCGCAGAGCAGTGGAACGAGATTGTCTACCGCTAGCTGCTATTGGCTCTCCGCTAATCGCTCCCCGCTATATGCGCAGTTCCACCACATCCCCATCTTGCAGCACATAATCTCGGCTGACCATCTGACCGTCGAAGGCGCCGCTGCCCCAAACCTTGGCAGATTTTAGATTCTTGCGAAAATCCTGGTGCACTTTACCGGCAAATTCTTCTACTGTGCTGCCGATTTTTAGCACAAATGGTGAGTTGAAATCAGGCTCCTTGCCTGGAGGCCGCGAGTAGACGCGCATGATTTCCAGTTTATCGTAAATTATTTTCTTTAGCTGTTCGAAATTGCGTTCACCTGTCACAGAAATGGGGATCAGGGGACACTCATCTCCCTCCATTAACTCACACAGCACCTCGAAATCCGCATCCATAGTTTCGTCATCGCATTTGTTGACGGTCCCAAGGATGGGCATATATTTCATGCGCAAGCCGCCCTCATGATCCTCTTGCAAATGTTGAGGGATGATACGTCGTTCTTCCAACATGGCCAAAGTATCTTCAATTTGCTCGATGGGGTCAGCTTGAAGATCGACGACCAGCAGTGCCATATTGGCGTTGCGGATCAGGTTGAACAGCTCCGGTTCAATGAATTCGCCTTCTAGAGGCGGCGTGTCGATTAGCTGGATCTGAACATTTTCGAACTGCATCATCCCCGGCGTGGGGCCCCAGGTCGAGAAGGGGTAGGGTGCTACTTCAGGTTTTGCGTTGGTCAACGCGGCTAGCAAAGCCGATTTGCCTGTATTCGCTGGCCCGATGATCGCAACTGTTCCTGCGCCTTCCCTCTCGATATGATACGCAGAGACCTGTCGGCCAGGACCGCCCTTTTTCTGCGTGTCGGCTTCCTTGAGTTTTGAGATCTTCCGGCGTAAGTCGCTTTTCAAGTGATCTGTGCCCTTGTGTTTGGGCATGATCGAAAGCATCTCTTCCAGCCAGGCGATCTTTTCCTGGTTGGTGGTTGCCTGACGGAACTGCTCCTCGGCTTTGTAATAATCTGCAGGTAGATTAGTTGGCATTGTCTAAAAGGTAAACGGATTGCACGAACGAACACGGATAAAGAATTTTTGTTGATCCGTCCAATCCGTGTTCATCCGTGTCCCATTAATTCTTAGGCGATAACTCCTAGTTTGCGGCCGACTTTGGAGAAGGCTTCTAAGCCCTGATCGAGGTCGTCTTTTTCGTGGGCAGCGGAGATCATCACGCGGATGCGGGCTTTGCCGCGCGGCACGGTGGGGAAGCCCAGCGCCATTCCGAAGACACCTGCCTCGAAGAGATCGCGACTGAACTGCTGAGCCAGGGGAGCTTCACCAAGCATAACGGGTGTGATAGGGGTGACACTCTCTCCGGTATCGAAGCCCAGGTTGCGCATCTCGGCTTTGAAGTAATCGGCATTGGCCCACAACTTGTCCACAAGCTCGGTGGATTCTTCAAGCATATCGATGGCTTCAATGCAGGCCGCTACATCGGGGATGGTCATAGCAGAAGAGAAAAGGAAGGGCCGTCCGCGCTGGTGCAGCCACTCGACTACTTTGGGATTCCCAGCCACAACCCCGCCCATGACACCGAAAGCTTTGGACATCGTGCCCACTTCAACATCGACTTTGCCGTGTAAGCCGAAGTGGTCCACAATGCCGCGTCCTCCAGTACCAAGAACGCCTTCACCATGGGCATCGTCAACCATCAGGATGGCATCATAGTTCTTGGAAACTTCATAGATCTTATCCAAGGGGGCCACATCACCATCCATACTGAAGACGCCGTCGGTGATGACGATTGCCCGCCGGAATTTCCCCCGGTGCTCTTTGAGCTGCACTTCTAAATCCTTGGTATCGCAGTGTTCATAGGCAATGATCTTGGCACGTGAGAGGCGGCAGCCATCGATGATACTGGCATGGTTCAGCCTATCGGAGAAGATCACATCTTCTTTGCCCACCAATGCTGGAATGCTGCCCATATTGGCCGTAAACCCCGATTGGAATGTAATTGCCGATTCCACACCCTTGAATTCTGCTAATCGTCGGTCTAACTTGACATGCAAATCCATGGTACCGGCGATGGTGCGCACCGCCCCAGGGCCGACGCCGTATTTTTCCATAGCGGCACTTGCAGCAGCCACGACCCGAGGATGGTTGGCCAACCCTAAATAGTTATTGGAACAAAAGTTGAGGGTTTTTACCCCATCAACAATCAGCCAGGCACCTTGGGGGGACCCCAGGGTGCGAATGTTATTGTACAATCCCCCATCATGCAGGCTATTCAGTTCTTCATCGATCCAGGTGAGTTTATCCGTCATTTTTTCCTCATGAGTTAGATATTGGATTAGAAGTTGGATGTTAGATTTTGGAAATTGGATTTGATTTTATCAAGGCAAGCTTTTTCGCTCGGGTAAGTTTCTTGATGGCATGTTCGCGCTTCAGGGCAGTTGAGCGGTCTGGTTGTTCTTCGATGTAGACCAATTTTACCGGTCCGCGCAGCCGAGTGTATGTTGCACCGCGGCCAGCGTTATGCTCCTTCTCTCTACGCTTTGGGTCAGTAGTCCAGCCGGTGTACAAAGTGTCATCTGCGCATTCGACGATGTAGCAAAAATGGGCCATTTTTCTTGGAAATACATTGTCACTGCGAGCGAAGCGTGGCAGTCTCCCTACAAAAGATGGGGATTGCTTCACTTCGTTCGCAATGACAAATTATTTGCATTTTCAACGATCATCATCAGCGCGCGGCCTACCGCCGAAGCGCAGCAGATCGCCAAAGATACTTGATGCTGCAGAACGGTTATCGATCTTGGGGCGCCCCTCGGCGGCCCAATTGCCTTCCTGGCGTTCTTGCCACCAGCGTTCACGTCCCTTGCGGGCGCGTTCTAAGCGCTCAGTGAGTTTGTCGGTGTCTTCGTCACGGATATCATCGCGCAATTTCTTCAAAGAAGCGATCACACTGTCCAACACGCGCAGCATATTCTCGCGGTTGAGCATAGCCAAACTGGTTAACGCACCTGGTTCTCCAAGATGCATGATTGGTCCGGAAACCTCGGCGTAGGCACGCCCGGCGATTTTGCGGGCTTCGCGCCAACCGGGTTGGTCCACTGTGGCGTTGAGCAGCGCCGCGCCCATAATTTGGGGGACGGCGTGGGTAGCGGTCATCAAACCGTCCATTTCCATCAGGTCAGCGAATAGGGGAGATGTGCCGGTCAGTCGCACAAGGTCTGCGGTTAACTTGATTGCTTTCGAGTCCGTGCCCGGGGGTGTGGAAATGGCGATCAGGCCATTTTGGAAAAGATCCTCATGAGCAGCGTCGATGCCGATTTCCTCGCTGAGCAGATATTGGGGAGCGACGACGGGGGTCAGGCCGACGAATTCACATCCTTCAGGCAAGAGTTCCTTGGCCCATTCGGCGGTTTTGGCTTTGATGGGGGCCGTATCCATCAACACCGCGCCGGGTTTCATCTCGGGGACGACGATTTCCATCATTTCCTGCATTTGATCTGCGGGTATCGCCAACAAAATTGCGTCAGAGTCTTTGACCGCACTGGGGATATTGATAGATGTCTCATCAACAGCGCCAATCTTTTTAGCCTGATTGGCGATGGTGGGGTCGATGTCGTGGCCAACGCGTTTGAGCAACTTCTCTTGACCACCTAAGCCTAATCCAAAGGACGAACCGATCTGACCTAACCCGATGATGGTGATTTGAATTTTCACATCAACGCTCCCTAATTTTGATTATCTGCGCTCTTTAATATGGAGAGCAGACGATCTTCTAGTGGATTTTGATAATCCGATGGCGTGTTTTCTTGATGACGACGAACCAAGGATGCTGCTTGGGGTGTAGCACCCGCTTCAAGCACAAGATCAGCCCCCCATAGGGGATGCTGCGCCGCGACCACAAAGGGGCGTCGCCACCCGCGCGGAGCACTATCTCCCCAGGTTTTTGTTAATCCAGAAAAGAATTTATTCCCTAAAACAATAAAGACCCGCTCCCATAAGCGCAGCGGGTAGCGGATCTTGCCAACATCGTGAAGCAGGGCAGCTGTCAACAAATCTGGATGCCCCTCGCCCTGGTTTTGAATCGTCTTTAACACCTGCAAACTGTGAGTTTGTTCGCTGGCTTGCATTTGTGTGAAGAGTGCCATTTGTGAAGGTGTGAGCACTTCTTGTGCGATTGCTAATTCTTCGGTTGTAGGCGCTGGCGATCGAACAGCCAGCCAGAACTGTCTCAGACGGTAGAAGATATTGTTGATCTTCATCCAACCAGAGCGGTGAATAGAAATCGAAGCGCCGGGCCGATGATCCAACCCAGAATATCGATGCCCAGATATGGGCCGCCAATGAACAGCACCATCAGGATCATGGGGCCATAGGGCCGGATACGTCCCAAAAAATCTGACAATGAAGGGGGAGCGAAATAATCGGCGATCTTTTCGCCATCCAACGGGGACAAAGGGATCAAATTGAAGAGCATCAAAACCAGGTTGATGATAATGAATTCAAATAAGAGTTGGGGCAATGTGGGCAGTAACGAGCCAGAACTAAAGAAGGCTTGCTCTACAGATAACACACCAAATCTGAAAGGGATGGCGGCCAGGATAGCCAGCAGCAAGTTGGACATGGGCCCTGCCAGTGCCACCCACATAAGAGCTGCGGGCGAGCGTTGGCGCAAAACATAGGGGTTCACCGGAACCGGTTTTGCCCAGCCGAAGCCGGCTACGACCAACATCAAAGAGCCGAGGGGGTCCAGGTGGGCCATAGGGTTTAGGGTCAATCGCCCGTTATAGCGCGGGGTATTGTCACCAAATTGATCTGCCATCCAGGCATGAGCGAATTCATGGAAGGAAAAAGCCGTTAAAAGAACAATGATACGTGCAATTAAAGTAGAAAAATTAAGATCAAGCATCAAACACCTCTAATGAGGGGATTATACCATTCTCATCTATCCTCCCGCAGGTTATCAAACCTGGGGAGTGGTGATTTTCGTGGTGGTCATTATTCAGAAGGCACAAACTTTTCTATTGTCATTCCGAGTGAAGCGAGGAATCCCAGGCATCCTGCTTTGCTTGATAATTGCTTGGTTTCAGGGATTCTTCACTCCGCTGCGCTGCGTTCAGAATGACACTTATTCCATTGGATTTTGTAAAACACCATGATATCGACCACTCCCCAAACCTGCGGGAGGTTGTCAGGCCGTGCAGTTATCACCATGATATAATGCCGCTGCTATGCTCCCAGACCTGAAATTGCATGATATTGTGCGCTTGCGCAAGCCGCATCCCTGTGGAAGTTATGAATGGAAAGTGCTCCGTATGGGTGCGGATATTCGCCTGGAATGCATAGGCTGTGGGCGTTTGGTCATGCTTCCGCGGCGTAAGTTGGCTCAACGGTTGAAGAGTGTCATATCACCTGATGAGAATCATGAACACCCTACCCAAACAACAACCTAATATATTGTTCTTGTTTTCTGATACTGGGGGTGGTCATCGTAGTGCTACAGAAGCGATTATCGAAGCGCTGCACCTTGAATATGGGAATCAATACCGCACTGAAATGGTGGATATCTTCAAGGACTATGCCCCGCCTCCGTTGAAAATGCTCCCAGCTTTATATCCTCGAATTGTGCGCGCTCCTCAGGCTTGGGGATTGGGATACCATTTGAGCAACGGTCCCAAACGGGTCAGTGTGCTTTCAGCCAGCGCCTGGCCTTATGTGCGGAATGCCTACCGCAGGTTGGTCAGAGAACACCCCAGTGATTTGATTGTTTCCGTGCATTCTCTTGCCAATGAGCCGGTTTTGCGCGCATTGGGTCACGAGCGGCCACCCTTCATCACAGTAGTGACTGATTTGGTCAGCGTGCATGCCAGTTGGTACCATCGCTGGGTTGATCTTTGCATTGTGCCCACCGAGGCGGCCAAGCGGAGAGCGATCAAATCTTTGTTGGAACCTGAGCAAGTTCGAGTGGTTGGTTTGCCAGTTGCAGATCGATTCTGTCAACCACCGGGAAATGTTGCAGAGCTGCGCCAGCATTTAGGCTGGCCCACAGATCGCCCGATGGTTGTATTGGTCGGCGGTGGTGAGGGAATGGGGCCCTTGGAGAAAGTAGTTCAGGCAATTTCAAATGTGAATTTACCTGTTGCCCTGGCGGTTATCACTGGACGCAATAGATCGTTGAAGGCAAAGTTGGCAGCTAATTCTTATCCCATGCCTACCTTTGTGTATGGTTTTGTACGTGAGATGCCAGATTTCATGCGCGCCGCCAATGTGCTGATCACGAAAGCCGGCCCTGGGACAATCACAGAGGCATTGAACGCAGGCCTGCCGATGATCCTCTACAGTCATCTACCCGGCCAAGAGTCTGGCAATATCCCTTATGTTGTCTCCGAAGGGGCGGGTGTTTGGGCACCGCGACCTGATCAGATCGTAAATGCATTATGCAATTGGTTGGATAATCCTGACCAATATGAGCAAGCGGTGTATGCTTGTAAAAAAGCAGCACGTCCCGGTGCAGCACGTCAAATCACTCACATCCTGGTTGAAACCTTGGAAAAACATAAAAGGAAGAAGGAATTTTCAGTCGCCTAAAAAATGTAAAATCACGAATGAAATCGAATGCCTCAAATATCACGAATTTCTTGGAAGATGAAAACAAATGAGATTATTCGTGTCATTCGAAAAATTCGTACTCATTCGTGATAAGGCATATTGTTGAGCAACATGAGCACCCTATATCTTGTCGCGACTCCCATAGGCAATTTGGAAGATATCACCCATCGGGCTTTGCGCATACTGCGTGAGGTGTCTTTGATCGCAGCAGAGGATACGCGCCAGACGCGCAAATTGTTAGCCCACTATCAGATCGAACCAACCCAACGACTTCTCAGCTACCACGATCACAGCAAGGGCGGACAATCAGAGAAGATCGTTGCTGCGTTGGATGCCGGTGATGTTGCCCTGGTTTCCGATGCTGGGACTCCAGGAATCAATGATCCCGGGTTTGAATTAGTACGTCTGGCGCTGGACGCGGGCCACAATGTCAGCCCGATCCCTGGGCCCAGTGCGCCCCTGGCAGCATTGACCGCTTCCGGTTTGCCCAGCGATTCATTTCTCTATTTAGGTTATTTGCCGCGCAAAGCCACTCAACGTCAGCGAGCGATTGGGGAAGCTGCTGCGTTGCCTTATACATTGATCTTTTTGGAGACTCCTCACCGGTTGATAGCCGCTTTGGAAGATCTGTTATCTGTTTTGGGTGATCGCAATATGGTGGTGGCGCGCGAGATGACAAAACTGCACGAAGAGTTCTTCCGTGGCAGAATCTCTGAAGCCACTGCTCATTTTACAGATCAGCCCCCACGTGGCGAGATCACCTTGATCGTTGCCGGAGCATCCAAGGATGTCGAAGAGTGGTCAGCGGATAGGCTTCATGAAGAGATTAAGATTTCCCTGGCTGAGGGCGAAAAGCCATCTCAAATTGCAAAGCGCCTGGCGGGCGAGTCTGGTTGGAAGCGAAAAGATATCTATCGAATGTTGATGGAAATACAGAATCAATAAGCACGAATAAGGAAATTAGCATGAACCTGGATGACGTACAAGCTTTCAAAGATTTAGATCCCCAGAATATGATTGCTGAGATCGATGGATTACCTGATCAACTGGCTCAGGCATGGAAGTTTGGCAAAAACCTATCGTTGCCTGATTGGAAAGGGCTTTCACGCGTGTTGATAGCTGGCATGGGTGGTTCAGCCATTGGTGCCGATTTTGTCGCAGCATATGTTGCACCACATTGCTCGATTCCAGTGGTTGTTCATCGAGATTACGATCTACCTGGATGGGCAAAAGGTGAAGAAACCCTGGTGATCGCTTCGTCCCATTCTGGTAATACCGAGGAGACTTTTTCTGCTTTTGAGAGAGCTAAGGAGAATGGATGTCGCATCTTGGCGATCTCCACTGGGGGGAAGTTGGCTGCTGCTGCCGAAGAGTCAGATGCAGCCCTTTGGATCTTTCATCATATAGGGCAGCCGCGCGCCGCGGTGGGTTTCTCCTTTGGGTTATTACTGGCTGTTTTCCATCACCTGGGGTTGATCCCTGATCCCGAGGCGGAACTCATAGACGCAGTCGCAGCGATGAAAACTCAGCAAGCCAATCTGACGGTTGATATCCCGGCTATGGAGAACCCGGCCAAACGGTTGGCAGGACAGTGCTATGGGCGCTGGGTCACTGTGATTGGGTCAGATATCCTCGCCCCTGTTGCTCGCCGCTGGAAGGGCCAGATCAGTGAGTTGGCCAAAGCTTTGGCACAATTTGAGTTTCTGCCGGAAGCCAATCACAATACTTCGGCCGGAGTGCTCAACCCTGAAGAAGCCATTTGGAAAACGATGGTCTTATTCCTGAGGGCCAAATCCTACCACCCTCGTAATGAGCTACGTGTTAACCTGACCAAAGAGATTTTCATGCTCGAAGGCCTGGGAACAGACTTCTTCAACGCCCAAGGTGATACCCCGCTGGCACAGTTGTGGACGACTTTGCATTTTGGGGATTATTTTTCTTACTATCTTGCCATGGGTTATGGTGTTGATCCCACCCCGGTAGAGGCCATCGAAGGTTTGAAGGCTCGTATGAAAGATCACACTTGAAAAGTACGCCTAAACATTGGTGTATTTCTACCACAGAGTCACGGAGTTCACTGAGAGTTTGAATACCATCGAGAAAAAATAAACTTTGTGATCTCAGTGTCTCCGTGGTGAATGAAAAGAAATATCTCCAAGGAGGACAAAATGAGCACAAAATTCATCTGGTACGGTCATGGAACCTTTGGCCTGGAAACTGGCGGCTACAAAGTTCTCGTGGATCCATATTTCACCGATAACCCAGCTGCCAGCACAACAGCTGGTGATTTAGCAGCTGATTTTATCGTCGTCAGTCACGGGCATGGTGATCATATTGCTGACGCTGTGGATATTGCAAAGCGAACGGGAGCGCTGACCATTGCCAATTTCGAGATTGTCAATTGGCTGGGGGGACAAGGATTGGAAAAGCTGCATCCCCAGCATATCGGTGGTGGCCATAATCATCCATTCGGGTATCTCAAATTGACCCATGCTTTGCACGGTTCCGGATTGCCTGATGGTTCCTATGGCGGCAGTCCCGCTGGACTGCTCCTGAAGACCAATGAGGGCGAGAAAATTTACATGGCCTGTGATACGGGTCTCTTTGCCAGCATGAAACTGATCGGTGAGGAAGGTATTGATCTGGCCGTACTACCCATTGGTGACAACTTCACTATGGGGCCAGATGATGCATTACGTGCTGTTAAGATGATCCAGCCAAAAAATGTCATCCCAGTACATTACAACACCTGGCCGCTGATCGAGCAGGATCCATTTGCATGGGCAGCACGCGTCGAAGATGAAACAGACGCCAAAGCCCATGTGCTTCAACCCGGAGATCGCTTCAGCTTGTAAGTTTTAGCCCGAAATTGTTGACGACCCCCGGAAACTAGGGGGTCTCTTCTATAGGGGGAACCCTGATATAATGTGTCAAATTTTGGAGGTATGATGTTTGATTCCATCGAAGCCCGAAAAGAGGCTGAGGAAAAAGTACGTGGTGAGGGACGACTCCCCAAAGGGCAGTCACTGACCAACAAATTTCCGGTATTGCATTATGGCCCCGTACCTGCATTCAACCCCGCCACATGGGACATGCGCATTTGGGGCGAGGTTGAAGAAGAAGTTTCATGGGATTGGGCTTCCTTCAATGAACTGCCCAAAACCCAATTAAAAATGGACATTCACTGTGTCACGCGCTGGAGCAAATTCGATACTCTCTGGGAAGGCGTCTCTGTGCAGACTTTGGTAGATGAAGGATTCATCAAATTGCAATCATCAGCCCAATACGTAATTCAACATGCGGAATATGGCTACACTACCAACCTCCCCTTAGAAATCGTTTTACAGGATAGTTTCTTGTTGGCAACCCACTTTGATGGCGAACCCCTGACCCCTGATCATGGCTATCCTCTACGAGGTATTGTTGGGTATATCCCCGGACGTGAAGATCTCACCACGCCATATTTCTGGAAAGGTGCTAAATGGCTGCGGGGGTTGGAATTCACCGAGGTGGATCGATTAGGATTTTGGGAGAAGGCTGGCTACCATAACGATGCAGACGTTTGGGAAGAACAGCGATTTGTGTAATCGACTGAAGAGTTGAGAATATGTCTAAAAAACGAATTCTGGTTGTTGAGGATGATCTTGATAACACGACTCTGGTGCGTTTGCTCTTAAAGCGTGAAAATTATGATGTTTTGACCGCAGAAAACGGGCAGAAAGGGATCGCCGTTACGCAAAGTGAACGACCAGACCTGATAGTTTTAGATTTAGATATGCCGGTGATGGATGGCTGGCGGATGATCGATGAGTTGAAAGAACAAAAGAAAACTCGTGACATCCCCATTGTAGTTGTGACCGCACACTTGTTACCTGATGAGCGCTACAAAGCATTCGATGCTGGATGTAATGGCTATGTGATGAAGCCATTTCAAGTGGCGGATCTGGTTGCAGAGATCAAACGCTGGTTGTGATGTGAAGTTAGAGGGCGTCTAGGGAATTAGTTTCTGAATTTCATAGGTTTCAAATTCAAGAAAGAAGCGCTCCAGATTGGGGCAGTTCTGCACGGTGTGGTCATATGGTAGCACTACATGGGTGACTCCTTCAGCAGAAAGCTCTGCCAAGGCTTCACACCCAAGTTTTTGATAGGGGGCCTGATACACTCGGTTTACTAATCTGACACGCCGGTGCCATTCTAAAATATCTACATCTAGGTAGGGGATCGACTTAAACTCCACATAAACAGGTATTCCAGTTTCCAGACGGAAATCTTGCATATCCAGGGGGGTCACATACAGTTGTTGGGGAGATATGTTTTTTTCTGCAATAGTCAGAATCGCACGAGCGGGGCTGTTGGCTTTGTCCATCCGGTTAGTTGCAAATATCCCTGCTCCAACTACTCCAAGCAAAATTGCACCCACCATTGTGATGGTCAGAATACCCTTCTCGTTATTCTGTAGATAATCTTTGAAATTTGCATCAATCCAAGTTACAAAGCTGCCGATGATTACACTCAAAGACAGTGGAACCAGTACCGTCGATATTCGCCAGGGAAAAAGCAAAGCCAGCGTATTGCTTTGCGTAATAACTTGTATTGCGGTTAAAACGAGAGCGATCAGGAAGGGGAAGAACAATATTGAGAATATTCGTTTTCCGCGTACAAGGTAGATTGCCAAGACGATAAGTAGCATCTTTATTACAACTGTAAGATCCCACCAAGTTGCCAGTTGTGCATGATGTGGAATGCGAAATTCGACCAATAATGCTCTAGCAAGGTTGGTGAGTTGTTCGCTTGTCGGCTGAAAAACCAGGTACGTATGCAACAAAATAGGAAATACACCGATCAATGCCAGGATGCCAAACATCAGAGGATGACGAAAGTTGCGATTCTCCCAAGTTATGATGGCCATATATACGGCTGTTAGAATCGCGGCGCTTAGCAAATAAGTGGGGTGAACTGTTGGTGCCAAAACCAACGGGAGGAGACTCCAATACACCTTGCCACGCAAAAACAAATGAATCGAGAGCAGCAAGAGAACTCCGAAGGTACTTGGTTGCAGCACCTCACCGAGGATACGTTGACCGGCGACACCTCCATCGAATAAGTAGGCCCAATTTGCGCCCAATACTCGCACCAAAACAGATCGCACCGCGGCCGCGTTTAATCCAATGAACAGGAAAATGAAAATCCAACGCGTGGAGCGGTTGCGATTGATGCCGAATAATTGATTGGCTATTCCTACTAAGCTGAAGAGATATATACCTGCTAGAATGCCGAAGTACAGATAAAAGACTGGCAGCCAAGAAAGTAGTCGATAACTTAGAAATACGATCCAAGAGAAGACAGGCGTAGGATCAAGAGTATTGGCAAGCCAATCTCCTTTGAGGTAGCTAAAGCCTGCCTTTGCCAAACCATGCAAGAAGTATTGATTTTGATTGGATGTGAATAAAGGGGCCTGAGAATAGGCCAAGGTGAAAATAACTGTCCACAAAACCAGGGAAGCCAGGTTCTTATATACAACCTGGCTTCTTATGGTGTCTAACTTTTTCGTAAGAAATGCCATTAATCTTCTACCTTTTCGCACTCACCCCGCCGTATTTGGTAACAATCAAAGTCACGCGCTACATTTGTGTTGGGAAAGTGTCCTCTCGCTTCTGTTAAGACATCGCGTTCACGGTAACGACGAGAGATATGTGTCAAAATCAAATGTTGGATATCTGCCTGAATTGCCAACTCAGCAGATCTTTGTGCAGTCAGGTGACCAAATTTTCTGGCCATCTCAGCTTCATCGTTTAGATATGTGGCTTCTATGGCCAATGCATCGACACCGCGAACAACGTCAACTAGATTATCCGTTCGGCCGGCATCCCCAACATGCGCAAAACGAGTTCCCAATTGGACCGGGCCTAGCACATCATCAGGGTGGATTTCCCGCCCATCGGGGAGGGTGATTGCACCTCCTCGGACCAGTTCACCGCGCCAGGGCCCTGGTGGAATGTCTAATGCTGCCGCTTTTTCGGGCAAAAATGGACGGCGGGATTTCTCTTCGAAGAGATACCCTAATGAATCTGCGCCGCGATGGGTGACGGGGAACGCAGTCACCGTGAAGTCATCCATATCAAATAGCACACCAGGTTTAATTTCTGTAAGCACGACATCGATTGGAGGTCGTACTCCCCGAAAAACGACACTAAACAATAAATCGTTGATGCGTTCCAGGGCACGCTTGCCACCCATAATCTCTATATCATCCATCGTTTCCCAGCGTGCCAGGGTCGAGATTAATCCGCCTAAGCCCAAAATATGATCCAAATGACCGTGCGTGATCAGGATGCGATTTAGGCGCTTGAAGCCCATCCCAGAGCGCAAAATTTGACGCTGGGTTCCTTCTCCACAGTCGATGAGGAAGCGGTGTTCATTGTGCTGTACGACCTGTGAAGAAAGGCCGCGATGGAAGGATGGGGCAGAGGCAGAAGTGCCGAGAAACGTGATCTGGAACAAAATGTGGTCCTTTCAGTTGGCTGAAGCAAAGCCCGACAATTCTACCGCAACCCCCCTTATCTCCCAACCCCTTTGGGAGTGGACGAGTTAATTATTTTTGCACGCTATCGCCACTAAGCTCATAAACAACAATTTCTGGTATATAGCTCCTCTCTCATGCATTTCTCTCACCATGAATTTGACCACTCCCGAAAGTGATAATATCAGGAGTGGTCAAAAAGATGGTGTTTTTACAAAATCCAACGCAATAAATGTCATTCTGAACGCAGCGTCGCCGAAGGCGTGCAGAGCAAGCGGAGTGAAGCATGCCCTGCGATCGAAGATCGTGTCGAAGGGAATCCCTGAAACCAGGCAATTAGCAAGCAAAGTTAGATACCCGGGATTCCTTGCTACACTCGGAATGACAGTGGAGACGTTTGTGTACCCCGAACAGTTATCACCACTACCGTAATATCCATGTTAATACTCGAAACATTACAATGATATACTTAAAGACAATGATTTGTGCATTCAAGTTCTTTGAGAATCGTTGTTGGGTACTTATCCATGAACATGAATGAAACAGTAGCCATAACGAAAGTTATCGTTCCGCGACGTCGTTTCGAAATACTCTCTCGTCAGCGTCTTTTGGACTTGCTAGAAAACCTTCTGGAATTCAGGCTGATACTTGTCACCGCTCCAGCCGGGTATGGCAAAACATCACTCTTGATTGACCTGGCTCATCAGGTCGAATATCCTGTGTGCTGGTTGGCTCTCGATGCATTGGATCAAAATTTTCATCGATTTCTCGTTCACTTTATCGCAGCCATTCAATATCAGTTCCCTGAATTTGGGGATAATTCCTTCGCTGTTTTACAAAGTTCACAAAAGACCGATATAAATCTGGATCATCTTGTATCTACAATCGTCAATGAGATATATGAACATGTCTCGGAGCACTTTGTAGTGGTTTTGGATGATTACCATTTAGTGGAAGAGAACGAAGAGGTAATAACGTTCATTAACCGCTTTGCTCAAGAGATGGATGAGAATTGTCATCTGACAATTGCCTCGCGTTCTATGGTGAATCTTCCAGACCTGCCCTTGATGCTGGGACGTTCCCAGGTTTTGGGGTTGGGATTCGATGAATTGGCTTTCCGCTCCGGAGAGATAAAAGTGCTGTTGCAGAGGAATTACGACCAATCTATATCGGACGAAGAAGCTGAAAATTTGGCTAGCAATACTGAAGGCTGGATCACTGGCTTGCTGCTGTCTGCAAAAATAAAGTGGAAGGGGATGACTAACCAGGTGCGAGTGACCCGAATGTCTGGTGTAAATGTTTATGACTATCTTGCGCAACAAGTGCTCGATCAGCAAACTCAAGATGTTAGGAATTTCCTTCTGCGTACTTCTCTTTTGGAAGAATTTAATGCCGAATTGTGTCAGTCCGTTTTGGATCAACCCCCAAATGGTAAAAGCTGGTCTCAATTCATCGAGTATATCCTGACAAGTAATCTTTTTGTGCAACCGGTGGAGAGTGATGGCACTTGGCTGCGCTACCATCACTTATTCCGCGATTTTCTGCAAAAACAATTGTCAATGGAACAGCCGCGAGTAGAAAAGTGCATCTTGCAGCGATTACTTGAAGAATACAAAGATCGCCAAGAGTGGGAAAAGGCTTATGTTGTCTGTCAGCGATTGGATAAGAATGAAGTAACAATTGAATTCATAACTGACGTTGGCCTTCTTCTTTTTAAAAACGGACGATATTCTTTACTTGCAAAGTGGATTGATTGTTTTCCCGCTGAAGAATTGATTTCATTCCCAGAATTGCTCGCATTGCGAGGTGCCTTAGCAATGCATCTGGGTGAAGTAGAGCGAGGAAAATCCTTGCTGAATCAGGCAGAGCAGTACTTGCCAGCTGGAAGCCACTATCTTGCGCAGGCGCTTGTTTGGCGGGCTTTTGCTTATTGTAAACGTGGCAAATACCA
The DNA here is from genome assembly GCA_964419495.1 of uncultured Anaerolineales bacterium. Taxonomy (GTDB): domain Bacteria; phylum Chloroflexota; class Anaerolineae; order Anaerolineales; family UBA11858; genus NIOZ-UU35. The sequence goes on along the minus strand of CAYQQX010000010.1, from coordinate 2,699 downwards.
GCAAGCCCTACGCGATGCCAACCGGTCCCTTGAGATCATCAGTAAGATTGAGAACCAACAGATCATTCATGCGGAAGCCCTGGAAGTCAAAGGAGAATGCTTATATTTTTTGGGGCATCCCGAAGAAGGATTGGCCCATGTTGAGTTTGCCCTGGAAATATTTTCTGCCCTGGATGATCAAGAGAATATGGCTTATGCAAATATGGCTTTAGGATATATGATGATGGAAAGGGGGAATTATCAGCAAGCCAATGTATATTTTCTCAAAGCGTTTGAGATAATAAGACTGACTAATAATCTCCTTAGGAAGTCTGAATTACTTCTCAATCTAGGAGTTTCAACCCTTGATCTTGGAAATCTACTCCGAGCACATTCCTATTTTCAAGAGTCGTTAAACATCGCCAGACAGATGTGTTATCCACCTTTTGAAGCGTATGTTCTTACAAATTTTGGTGATCTATTTGCTAGGTTGCAGCTTTTCCGTGCTGCCAAAGAGATGTTCCGGAAAGCTCATATTACTGCCCAACAAGCCGAACAGTGGCATCTCATATTAGTAATAGGTATTATTGAGTCACAAATTACCCGTACTCATCATAGGATTGAGCATTCAGAACGAATTTTGTCTTCGGTGGAAGGGATTGCAAGGGAGAGTGAATCGGTTGGATTTTCAGGACTCTGGATGCTGGAAAAGGGCTGTCAGTCTTTAGCAAAAGAGGGAATTACAACAGCGATCAAATACTTTGAAAATGCAGTTGAATACCTCGAAACCGCCGGACTACACCTGGACATTGCCAAGCCGCATCTGTACCTGGCCTATGTTCATCACATGGCTGGGAATGGTGATCAAGCGGCTCGACACCTTTTGGCGGCTTCCCAAACCGCTGCCAAAATGGATAGTCTGTATCCGCTGGTCAGTGCTGGCCGAGAGACGAAAGAAGTCCTTGAAGCAGCATCTGACTCTCCAGAAGTGGGGGAATTTGCTACTCGTTTGATCAAAACGATTGAGCAATTCGATCGGGAACTTCCTCGCCTGCGTCGTCTCATACGCCAGCAGGATGACCAAATTCATCAATCAACACCTTGCCTAGATATTCAGGCCTTTGGAGAACTGAGAGTAGAATTGAATGGCAAGCCTGTCACCAGTCCCGAATGGGCGAATCAAAGGAAAGTGCGCGAACTCTTCTTCTTGTTGCTGGAAAATCCAACGGGCTTGACCAAGGAAGCTATCGGCGATGCCCTGTGGCCTAACAGCGAACCACAGCGGCTTCCAAAGCAATTTAACAATGCCATTTATCGGCTGCGCCGGGCACTGGGGAAAGAGACTGTTTCTTACGATCAAAGATTGGGTTGCTATCATTTCAATTGGGGGATGGATTATCGATACGATGTAGAAAATTTCAAGACCAAATTAAAACATGCCCGAGACCCAGAGGATTCGAAAATAAAAATCGCTGCCTACAAAGATGCCATCGAGATGTACCGTGGACCTTATCTGCCCAAAGCAGACGGGACCTGGGCTGTACCAATTCGTGAAAATTTACGTCAGGCGTATATTGAAGCAAATATTGTTGTTGCCGAGTACTATTTCCAAGAAGCTCAATATGAAAAGACACAGGAATACTGCAAACAAACAAATTTTCTTGGAAGATCCCTGCCATGAAGCCGCCCATCGCTTAGCTATGCGTGTACATGCAGCTAGAGGAAATCGGCCGGAAATTGTCCAGCAATACGAGCGCTGCAAGCAGCACTTACAATTACATTTAGATGTAATACCTTCACCCGAAACCAAAACTTTATTCAAACAGCTCGTAGGGGAATAATCCTTTCAATAGCATTCAAGAAATTCAAATATCAAGATTAGAGATTTCTTTAATCTTCCTTTAATCTTTCGAAGCTAAATAAGAGGCTCTTAAGGAGAGCGTAGCTTGTGATAATTTAGGCATCCTATCTTCTTTTAAGGTATTTCCTATTCAAAATTGCCATATTCGATGTATTGCGCAACACCACTTCTTTTCCTGGTGTAAGGCAATCTCTTATGGGACATGCCAATAATGGAGACTACTATGGAAACCACATCAATTTGTACAGCTCAGTATGTTTTTTCTGCATCCAGATCTTTTGATCTTATGTTAGCTCTCAACAATCTTCTGGATCAGGTCATCAAACAAACCAGTGTTGATGTCGCTCGAATATTCCTATGTGATCTGAAGAATAAGGATCTACACTTTGCCGTTGGTTGTGGCTTCCAAAGTAAATATCAAAATGAAGTACGATACCAATACGGAGATGGATTAGTAGGTCGGGTAGCACTAAAACGTCGACCTTTGTTGATCGCTGATTTGTCAGATCCTCGAAATGCAACCTTTCGAAATGGTTTCATTGAGATGGAGGAATTTATTTTGTACTTCGGTATGCCACTTATATTTAAAGGCAGTTTGCTGGGAGTTCTGGATCTATATTGTCGTCAGTATGTAGAAGTTAATCGGAAATGGTTTGAAATGATCTCCGCCTCGGTAGAAAAAATATCCGCTGCCATTGATAGTGCTGAGTACTACGAGCGTATTCTAGATTTTGGGTAGCGAGAGAGTGCAAGGAATCCACTCTCTCGCTGTAGTCGCAAAAATAGGGTGCCCGCAGCGTTTTGCGCTGCGGGCACCCTATTTTTGCGAAAAAATCCCCCCTTCCCGGTTCCACAGAAA
>CAYQQX010000009.1:0-59604 GCA_964419495.1 uncultured Anaerolineales bacterium | reverse complement strand
CAAAGATGTAGGTTGCTGATATCGTACAGGGTAGTAAAATCCGTTTAGCATCCTAATTTTGTGGGAACTTATTTTTATATATGACTCTTGAACGTGGAACATTATTGCACAACCGATATCGCATCCTAGAAATTCTCGGTCAGGGGGGGATGGGTTCGATTTATCGAGCAGTTGACGATAATTTGGGGGTTGAGGTTGCCGTAAAAGAAAATCTCTTTACAACCGACGAATATGCGCGCCAATTTAGACGAGAAGCTACAATTTTGGCTGGGCTGCGCCATCCTAATTTGCCGCGAGTTTCTGATCATTTTGTGGTTGAAGATCAGGGACAATATTTGGTTATGGATTATATTGAAGGGGAAGATCTGCGCGAGCGCATGGATCGTATTGGGGTAATTCCGGAAGCAGAAGCGCTAATTATTGGTGTTGCGATGTGCGATGCGCTTTCTTATATGCATACCCAAAACCCGCCAATTTTGCATCGTGATATCAAGCCTGGGAATGTGAAGATTTCCCCTGAAGGTAAAGTATATTTAGTCGATTTTGGGTTGGCGAAAGTCGCATTTAGAGGACAGCGCACGGTTACAGGGGCGAGGGCGATGACGCCGGGCTATTCACCTCCCGAACAATACGGCGGTGCGCGCACGGACCATAGATCAGATATTTACTCATTGGCGGCGACTCTTTACGCCAGTATGGCCGGCGTGGTTCCTGAAGATAGTTTGGCGCGAACTATGGAGCAAGCAAAGTTAACGCCATTGCGAAATCGCAATCCAGATATTACACGAAGGCTCTCGAAGGTTATTGAAGAAGCGTTGGCGGTCCATCCAGATGACCGCTACCAAACAACGGAAGAGTTTAAGACTGCACTTGTGGGTTCTAGCTTGACATCGAAACGCCGTCTCATAGAGGGCGGTACGGTTGATCCGCTGACAAACGATGAAACGGTATGGCATGGAATGGATGAACCGATAGATAGCTTGGAACGTCTAGCGTCTGACCCTCCGCCGTCTGGACCATTAGCAAGCAGTTCACCCATTCTAGACAGCGGAACGCCTTCTATGCCGAAACCGCGTAAAAAACGGCGAGGAGGATTCATTGCTTTGCTGATCATTGCTTTACTAATAATTGGTGGGGGTGTTGCATACTATCTCAAACCAGATTTGCCACAGCAGATCATGGCTTCATTGCCACAGGAAATGGCCCTTTGGGCAAATCCCACTGAAACCTCTACCCCCACACCCAAACCGACAACAATAGAGCCATCACTGACATTCACAAATACGAGCACCAATATTCCGCCAACGCTAACTACAACTCCGGCTATAACGGAGACAAGTTCAGCAACTTTAGAAAATTCATCGACTCCCACATCTACTGCAACTTCTTCTGAGACACCTGTGCCAACCGAGACACATACTCTGACACTCGCTCCCTCGGAGACAAATACTCTGGAACCATCAGCTACACAAACCGATACTTCGACGTCTACACCAACTTCTGAATTGCCCCCCACAGCAACTCCCAGAGGGGGTGGTCATGGCCAGATTGCATTCGCCTCTCTCCGGACAGGTTTGCCACAAATCTTTGTCGTTAATTCAGATGGAACGGGTTTGCGACAATTGACAGACGCCTTATTGGGAGCCTGCCAACCTGATTGGTCCCCAGACGGAGCTCGATTGGTTTTTATCTCACCTTGTAAAGAGAATAAAGAGCTGTACGATACAGCCAGTTTGTTTATTATCAATGCAGATGGAAGCGGCCTTGAAGCACTACCCACTACAGGAAAAGGTGATTTCGATCCATCCTGGTCTCCAGATGGAAAACAAATTGCCTTCACTTCTATGCGGAATGCGTTCCGTCCCCAAGTTCATATTATGGATATAGAAAGCAAGGAAGTGATTAGCCTTTCTGAAGCGGATAATAAGGATTATCAGCCAGAATGGTCACCAGAAGGTTCCATGATCCTATTTGTTACCACTCGCAATGGCCCATACCAGATTTGGACGATGAACAATGATGGGACTGATCAGGTGCGATTTACAGCAAGTCGTGATTTGTGGAATACGTACCCAGTTTGGTCTCCGGATGGACAAATTATTCTCTACACCCAACGGACACAGGGAGGTGTTCCAAGGTTGTTTGCTGCTCGCTACCCCGATGGTGCTACTGCGGAATATAATGTTTACCCGTATCCAGGGGCAATACCAATGCGAGAGGCCAATTATTCATCTGATGGCAACTGGCTAGTTTTCGAAAGTTGGCCGGATGGCGAACTTCATGATATCTATATTATGCGTCAAAATGGCAATGATCTCACCCAATTGACATTTGATCGTGATGATGATTTTGATCCTGATTGGCGTCACATTGGGCCATAGTATCTCTTGAAACCAAGAATCAACACTCCATCAATCTGAGACCCCTTGCTTTGTAGGGGGTCTATTTATATACCAGATTCAAATTTCGGCTTGAATCTTTTTCGAAATATCATTATTATATATATGACTCTACTGCAAAAAGCCACCAAGTGAGTTTCCCGCCGGAATATATGGGGGTGGTTGCGGAGCAACCACCCCCATATATTCCGGCGGAAGCCCTCGTCTGGTAGTTTTTGCAGTGAAGTCATATATGCGATTTCTTATCGTCAGGCCACAAGGAGGTTGAAATGTCAGCGAATGAAAAGGGAAATGGTAATGGATCTGTGAAGGTAGTTGGGTCCGGAAAACACAAATCAAAGATTTCTAAGAAAAGATATTATGATGAACTGGCGCGCCTGCAAGTTGAACTCGTTAAACTTCAGGAGTGGATTAAACAGAAGGGAGTGCGAGTAGTCGTTCTTTTTGAAGGTAGAGACGCAGCAGGTAAGGGCGGTGTTATCAAGCGCATAACCCAGCGTCTAAATCCCCGCATTGCCAAAGTTGTCGCACTTGGTACTGCTACTGAGCGCGAAAAGACCCAGTGGTGGTTTCAGCGTTACGCAGCAGAACTCCCTGCTGCAGGTGAGATGGTAATGTTCGATAGAAGCTGGTACAACAAGGCTTTGGTCGAGCCCGTGATGGGATTCTGTACGGAGCAGGAATATCGAGAGTTTTTACGATCCTGCCCTGAGTTTGAACGCATGTTGGTTCGTTCGGGAATTATTTTGATCAAGTATTGGTTTTCGGTTAGTGATGAGGAGCAGGAGCGCCGGTTTAAGGCTCGCAACACAGATCCTGTAAAACGTTGGAAACTGAGTCCCATGGATCTTGAATCTCGCCGACGGTGGATCGAATATTCGATTGCCAAGGACCGCATGTTCGCGGCAACCGATATTAAGCAAGCTCCCTGGTATGTGGTCAATGCCGATATCAAACGTCATGCGAGATTAAACTGTATTCGTCATTTGTTGAGTTTGTTGCCGTATGAAGATTTGACCCTGGCGCCAATTGAATTGCCACCCTTGCATGAAGAAGCTGGGTACGTTAGGCCACCGCTTACAGACCAAACATTTGTGCCGGAATATTACCCCTAATCTTTTCTGTAAATATTCAACCCAAAAAAGAAAAGTGAGTGCATGTGGTTGGGCACTCACTTTTTGATTTAACTTATATAATTGATGGTACGCAAGTTAAAGAAAAATCTCCCTGGCCTATTTCCAGGGAAACCTCGCTACGTGTGCGTAACATGAGTTGTATAATTTGGAGAATTAGCTTTCCATTTCTCGTTGGGCGCGACGAATAAACCATTCTTGGGGGGCTAGAGATTTCCCACTATCATCGCACTCGAGTCTGGTGAAATTTCCATCAGAATCCATCAGATGAGCCTTTACACTATCTTCTAGATAGGTTTTTAGAATGGTATCTCGAATTCGCCGAATAAGATATTGGTCAGATACTGGGAATATAACTTCAACCCTGTTGTTCAAATTTCGAGGCATCAAGTCGGCACTACCCATATAAATTTCTTCTTCACCTGCGTTATGAAAATAGTAAATGCGGCTGTGTTCGAGAAATCTTCCCAATAGGCTGATCACGCGGATATTGTCGCTTAAGCCCTCGATACCCGGCCGCAGGCTGCACATGCTGCGCACAATCAGGTCAATTTTCACTCCGGCCTGAGAAGCTTTGTAAAGCATTTTGATTATCGGTTTGTCTACTAGTGCATTCATCTTGAAGATTATGTGGCCTTGCTTTCCCTCTTCTTGATGTTGGATTTCGCGATAAATCAAATCTTCTAGTCTCTTGCGCAGGTTGATTGGAGCGACAAGCAACTTTCGGAATTCTCTCTGTGATGAATACCCAGTTAAATAATTGAACAAGTCAGTAGCATCAGCGCCAATATCTTGATCACACGTGAACATGCCCATGTCCTCGTAAAGTTTTGCGGTGACATGATGATAATTTCCAGTTCCTAAGTGGATATATCGGCGGATATGATCGTTCTCTTTTCTGACAACCAGGATAATTTTGGAATGGGTTTTCAATCCCAGAAGACCATAGGTGACGTGAACACCCTCTCGCTCGAGCATCTTTGCCCATTCAATATTGCTTTCTTCATCAAAGCGGGCTTTCAATTCGACCAAAACGGCGACTTGTTTGCCATAATCTCGTCGAGCTCGAAGAAGTGCTTTAACGACGGGTGAATTGCGACCGACCCGGTACAAAGTTAACTTGATGGCCAATACATTCGGATCACGTGCTGCGCTATTTAGAAAATTTACAACAGGATCAAATGAGTCGTATGGGTGATGAAGCAAAATATCTCCTCTGCGAATCGCAGAAAAGATAGTTCCATCTGTTCCGTCTGGTCTTAGAATCGATGGGATATTATGAATATAGGGTTTGTATTTCAAATCGAAACGATCAACATTTTGGAGTTCCATTAAGCTGCTAAGTCCCAATGGGCCTTCAAGCTTATATACATCATTGGGATCAACCCGCAAGTTCTCAATAAGGATATCTAACAAGAAATCTGGCATGTCTGGATTTACTGATAAATTTACCACTGCGCCAAAGCGTCGTTTGCGCACGCTTTCTTCCATCGCCTCCAACAAATCGGCTGCTTCCAATTCTTGAATGGCCATATCTGCATTTCTGGTTACGCGAAATGGATGTACTTCTAAAACTTCCATGCCGGGGAATAGTGTGTGAAGATGGTGTGCTATCAACTGATCCAACAAGACAAAATAATGGTTATGTGGGACAGTGCCATCCTTTTTGGTCGATCCAGATGATCTCTTTATTGGAACAAAGCGCGGGAGAGATGATGGAACTTTGACACGTGCAAAATGCCTTTGCCCTAATTGGTCCTGTAGGAGGACAGCCAAATTCAAACTCAAATTCGATATGTGCGGAAAGGGGTGCCCAGGGTCAAATGCTAAAGGTGTCAGGACCGGAAAAACAATTTCATGAAAATAATCGTCAGTCTTAGATTTTTGCTTTATATTGAGTTGATCATAATCAAGAATGTTGACCCCAGTTTCGGCAAGTCCGGGTAGCAATTCATTATGAAGATGATATACGGCTTTTTTCATTAATTGATAAGCAGTTTTTCGAATGGCAGCTAATTGCTCTGCTGGGGTTTTTCCGTCAATCGAGAGCTTCAGTATGCCCGCATCGTTTTGCATTTTCAGCCCCCCAACCCTGACCATATAGAATTCATCTAAATTAAGGCCAACAAATGCCAGAAACTTGAATCTCTCAATTAGTGGGTTTCTAGGATCTAGCGATTCTTTAAAGACCCTTTCTTGAAATGCAAGCATTCCTAGCTCTCTATTGATATAGTAAGTTGAATGACCGAGGTTGTACTGTTTTTTCTCTCGAACTTCGGTGGTTTCAGAAATTTGCATCTCTACCATGAGTTATTTTTTCTTTTTTCCTTTAGATTTTTTTGATGATCGCTTTTTCTTTGGTTTGGATTTTGAATTTTTCTTTTTTGATTTTTTGGTCTTTTTCTTGTCTCTTAAACTCTTCTTTTTGTTTTTAGTCTTCTTATTTTTTACAACCTTCTTTTTTGATTTGCTCTTTTTCTTGGGCCGTGTTTCCTTTTGAGTATTCTTATCTAGACTCTCTTTCATGGGATTCACAGACGTTATTACACTCTCGGGGTCAAAATAATCAGCCAAAGATGGTACAGGCTGATTGTAGGTGGGAGCTTTTTCTTCAACTTCTGCCTCAATATCATCATTAACTTCAACATTATTACCAGGTGCTGGTTTGAAGTAATCGGCTAAGGCAAGCACAGGGGGATTGTAGTTAGGGAGCTTCACTTGGATGGTATCTTCTTCTGGAATTTCATATTGTTTGACTGCAAATATGATTTGTTCCAAAATCTTTGGCCCAATCCCACGAACAGCAAGCAACTTTTTTTCATCTTCGGATATTTCGAGCATTAAATCACCAATATTCGAGTATCCATTAGCCACAAGTAAATTTTGAACTGATGAAGGGATGTCTAACTCATTTATCGGAGATTTGAATACTGATTCGGGGATATCGCCGTGGCTTTCTGGTATATTGTTTCTTTCATCCATGCTGTTGCTCCTCGATCACCTTTGGATAGGCACATTCTACATATATAATATAAATGTTCAAATATCTGTAGTCAATATGCAGTTTATGTCTGCTTCATTTTTATCCTTTTATTGAAGTAAGAAATTCCTGATTTTATTCAATTGCAAATGTCATTAATAAATAACAAAAATTCAGAGAAAATCGGATTGACTGATACCGATCTGATTTCAGAAGCTGGGAGAAAAATACTTCGGTTTCATTTCCTGCGCATGATTTCTCATGAAGCGGGCACTCGTCAGGGTGATGATATTGAAGAATTGCATGATATGCGAGTTGCATCGCGGCGCATGAGGTCGGCACTTGGTACCTTTCGTCAATTCTATCAAAAGAAATACCACAAGCGTTTCAGGAGAGATTTGAGAGATATTGGAACTGTTTTGGGGGGAGTGAGAGATATTGACGTATTTTTGGAGAATTTATCTCAAGATCAACAAATTCTTTCCCAAAACGATAAGATTGATCTGACAGCTCTGATGCAATATTGGATTGCGGAGCGAGATACTGCACGTTTGTCCATTAATCATTATTTTGATGGAGATGGTTATCAAGATTTTCTAAAGATTTTTTCTCGTTTTTTAGAAACATCCTTGTTGGGCGTAAAGAAGAAATTCTTGGATGAAACCGACCCTCTCGATGTTCGGCTGATTATGCCAAAGTTGATCAATTCACATTTAGCACGCGTTCAAGCAATTGGCTATGGGTTCGAGAATGCAACTTTTTGGAAATTGCATCAACTGCGTATTGAGATTAAAAAATTGCGCTATGTGCTGGAGTTTTTCTCTGAAATATTGGGGATTTCCAGCCAGCAACTTGTTGACCAATTAAAACAAGTTCAAGATCATTTGGGAAAACTGAACGATGCAGTTGTTGCAGTGAAAATGGTGAGAGAATTTATGGATTCTTCAAATTGGAAAGGATCGACTCTTGAGAAGGAAGCCAGCAAAAAATATCTCCAACATAAACTGGCTGAAAGAGATCGACTTCGGTGTGGTTTTCCTGATGTTTGGCGCGGGTTGATGAATTCTGGTTTTGAAGATGAGCTTCAATATTTGCTGGATTGTTATAAATTTCAATAATCAATTTCGCGTGGTTTCCAGATATTATCTAATGTCCCATCCCAATTAGTTTTGAGTGAAATCCAATCATCAATTTGGAAAGATATTTCCGCCAGCGCAGCAGTGGGCATATGTTCATACGCGTCACAAATAACCTGAAGGAAGTAGCTCATTTCAGGATTATGGCCGACAATCATTGCCCGGTGAAAATCATCATCGAGATTACTAAGCAACTCAAGATATGTTGCGTAATCGGCGTGATAAAGAGAATCGCTATATTTGATGTCTCCTGAGAAATCGCATGTTTCTAAGAATCTGTCAATTGTTTGGCGAGCCCTAGATGCCGTTGAGCATAGAATAACATCTGGAACAATTGCTTTGTCATTTACCAGAAGCCCCATTCGGGGAGCATCTCTTTTCCCTCGCTTATTTAGAGGTCTTTCATGGTCATATAGTGATGTATCTTTCCAGCTTGATTTCGCATGGCGCATAAGTAGTAAGCTTTTCATGAATACACCTTTCAAATAGAACTTGTGCCATCTCTACACCAAAATTCCTATATTTATTCTATCAAATTAAGCAATCAATTATTGCGCCAATATTCAACTGTGGGCCAAAGATTTGTTTGTTGGTATAATCTCGATGCTGTTGGGAATGTAAGTTTACGAAAATTGAAAGGATAAAACCATGAAAGAGAAATCTGTATTTTTCGTGGCGCTATTGATCGCAGTGTTGATTGCAGTTGTGACAACCACAATAGTGTTTGCCGCCACATCATATACTTATAGTTTTGTGAACATGACACACAAGCCAATTTATGTTGAAATTAAGACGGAGTATGATATTGATGCTTATGACAACATTCATAAAAGTTTCACTGTAGCTCCGGGTGGAACAGTTCATACAACCTTAAATAAAGGTACATATTGGGTATATTATTATTCTTGTGCAGTTGATAATCCAGGCACGGATAGACCTTTTGATTATGAAATTAATCTAGATTCGGATATTGAGGCTGTGATTTATCCATGTGATGCAAAACCAACTTGGCTGAATGTGCGCAATCATACACCTGAAACAATTGATTTGGACATTACAAATAAAGTGGATGAAGAATCATATGATGTTGAACCAGGTCTGACACAAATCAGCGTTTTTTCAGGCGAAAATTTCTATAATTATGACGCATGTGATTCAGATTTGTCCGGGGTGATAGATGTACATCCGGCAGGAACAACTCAACTCATACTTCCATCCTGTGAAGTTTTCGTTTCTCCTGAGTATATTTATGGCGCATCAAATATAGCCAATTTTAATTTTATAAATCACGCCTCTTTTCCACTAATTCTGACCATAATAGGTCCAATGAACGATCTAATAGAAATTAGTCCTGGAATAAATCGCGCTGATTTAGTAGTAGGCGTTTACACTTACAGTTATTATATAGATTACGAGGTAATTTCGGGGACCTTCATTGTGACGCCAAATGGAATTGGGGCACTTTTGCTGAGCCCAGAATACACCATTGATAATGGCTTATTGGTAGAGGAAGAATTTGAGTAGATCGAGATAAAATTTCGCTGCTCAACGCCCGATATCAATCTGGTATCGGGCGTTTTTGATTCAATATGATATTTATCCCCTTTGATTGTCTGACAATTGACTTTTGCGTGTAATTTTGTTAAACTATTAGTTGTCAGACAACTGATTTTTTCTGGGAAATATTAAAGTAAAAAGATAGGAAAATCAGCCTCAATTAACAATGTAAGAATTTTTCAGTCTGACTACAGGAAATCTCCGCGTTACATGTTTAATTAACTCATGTTACGCACACGTAGCGAGGTTTCCCTGGAAATAGGGGGTCGGGGGCAGAAGCCCCCCCCTATTTCCAGGGAGATTTTCTTAGCTTGCGTAACATCAATAATTAATTCAAATAACTGGAGTTCTAAAGAGTGAAATCAGAACACAATAGTGTTAGAAACTTAAACGCAGAAATCATTTTTGACAAAAAGTTGGCCTTGTTGTGCCTGATCTCGTTATTTTCTTTTATTGTTATTAAGAACGCCTGGGTGGGGGATGATGCCTATATTACTGTTAGGACAATTGAAAATTTTCTCAGCGGTTATGGCATAACCCACAATATTGCCGAAAGAGTTCAAACCTTCACACACCCACTATGGATGTTCTTTCAGGCAGGGTTGTATTTTTTAGTAAATCGAGTTTTTGGAATCTATTTCTGGGCGGAATTCTATTATTTGAATGTTTTATCCTCGGTAGTTATATCAACACTGATAGTCTTTTTTCTGGTATTTAGAAATGCCACATCGTTTTTGTCAAGCATTATGGGGGTGAGCGTACTGGTATTGTCCAAAGCATTTGTGGATTATTCTACTTCTGGCCTTGAGAATCCACTATCCCATTTGTTATTGATCATTTTCTTCTTGATATATTTAGATGGTGACAGAGAAAATAATCAGCGAATTTTTGTCCTTTCCCTGGTAGCGGCACTTGGGGGATTAAATCGATTAGACACGCTGCTCTTATATTTGCCGGCTCTGGGATATGCTTTTTGGTGCGCACCAGAAAAAAGGAAAGCCCTCTATCAGATGCTTTTAGGGTTTATGCCTCTTATTTTTTGGGAGTTGTTCTCGCTTTTCTATTACGGATTCTTGTTCCCAAACACTGCCTACTCAAAATTAAATACAGGTATTCCTTCGGGTCGTTTGGCTCGTCAGGGAATATATTATTTTTTGAATTCGCTTAGTCTCGATCCGGTTACTTTATTAACCATTACTTTTGCATTTATTTTACTGGCTGTCAAAAGGGTTCGGCAGCATATTCCCATTTTAGTAGGCGTTTTTCTCTATCTCCTTTACGTAATCAAGATCGGTGGAGATTTTATGTCTGGCCGCTTTTTTGCGGCTCCCTTGTTGATTTCTGTGTTGCTTATAACGCGCTATAAGTTCGAGAGCCTGAGGACTTTTTTGCCTGTTCTGGCCGTTATTCTTATGGTTGGTTTGACATCACCTCGGCCGCCGATTATGGTTACCGCGCACCCTGTTGATCGTTTCGAAAACAAACCCAAGATTGATGAAAAGGGTGTCTCGGATGAACGTCTGTTTTACTTCAGGAAATCGGGTTTACTTATTGATAATCGATCCCAGGTGTTTCCTGGATCAAAATATGCTGGTCGCCAGTGGATTTCTGTCACTGAAACACCGACGGTTGAGATTGCTGGTGCGCTTGGTGACCATGGGTATGTAACTGGCCCCGATGTACATGTGATTGACCTTTTTGCCCTTTCAGACCCACTGATGTCGCGGCTGCCAACGCTGGATTTAGAAGTTTGGCGGATTGGCCATTTTAGACGAGATATTCCTGAAGGGTATCTTGAGACTTTAGAAACCGGCGAAAACCAGATTGAGAATCCCAATTTGGCACAATATTATGATAAGCTTAGATTTGTGATACGTGGTGAATTATTCAGTTGGGATCGTTTAATTGAAATATGGAACCTCAATACAGGGAAGTACGACTATCTACTTGCTGCTTATATTGCCGAGACAGGTACGGTGCAACACTAAGAGATACCAGTTATGACAAATAAGATTACGAAGCGCACGCAAGCTTTAGTGGATGTTGCGATGGGGCGCAAGCCCGCCGATTTAGTAATTCGCGGTGGACAATGGGTGAGTGTGCAGTCGGGAGAGATTATCCCTGATACCGATATCGCTATTGTCGGTCAGCGCATAGCTTACGTGGGCCCCGATGCTTCGCATACGATTGGTGATAAAACGAATGTTATCGAAGCCAAAGGGCGATATTTGGTGCCGGGTTTGTTAGATGCGCACATGCATGTTGAATCTGGTATGGTCACGGTGACGGAATTTGTGCGTGCCATTTCTCGAAGAGGAACCACAGGGATTTTCATTGACCCTCACGAAATAGCCAACGTTTTTGGCCTCAAAGGCGTCAAGTTGATGGTTGACGAAGCCGCGGATCAACCCATTCATGTATGGGTGCAGATGCCATCCTGTGTTCCCTCCTCGCCGGGATTTGAAACTCCTGGTGCCGGAATTGGTCCTAAAGAAGTTGCACAAGCCATGAGCTGGGATGGGATCATTGGGTTGGGCGAGATGATGAACTTTCCCGGCGTTTTCACTAGCGACGATAATATGCACGCCGAGATGGCCGCGACACGCGCTGCTGGAAAGGTGATCGGCGGTCATTACGCATCACCAGATTTGGGGCTTCCGTTCCATGGATATGTTGCTGGCGGTCCCGAGGATGAGCATGAAGGTACCCGCAAAGAGGATGCCATTGCCCGAGTTCGCCAGGGAATGAAGGTAATGATGCGGTATGGCTCGGCCTGGCATGATGTTGTCACTCAGGTGCGTGCTGTCATCGATGATGGCTTAGACCCCAGGCATTTTTTGCTTTGCACAGACGATTCCCACTCTCAAACCTTGGTTGAAGACGGGCATATGGACCGGGTATTGCGCCATGCAATAGAGCAAGGATTGGATCCAATCATTGCCATCCAGATGGCTACCATAAACACGGCAACTCACTTTGGGGTTGCGCGTGATATAGGTATGATTGCCCCTGGGCGTTATGCAGATGTTCTGTTGGTCAGTGACCTCAAAGATTTCCAGGCAGAGAAAGTCATTGCCAAAGGGCAGGTTATCGCTGAAGGTGGAAAACTCTCAATCGATCTGCGATCATTCAAATATCCCAGATGGGCAACAAAATCTGTGAAGTTGGGCAAGATCGTTATGGCCGAAGATTTTCGCATCCCGGCTTCGGATTCAAAATATACTGCCAATGTCATTGGCGTGATCGAAAATCAAGCCCCGACAAAACATCTGCGCATAGAAGTTGAAGCAGTAAAGGGGGAAGTGCCCATCGATATCGAGAATGATATCGCCAAAATTGCGTTGGTGGAAAGGCATAAGGGCACAGGAGAAGTGGTGGTTGGATTGGTGCAAGGATTTGGCTTCACTGAGAACTGCGCTATCGGTACAACTGTTGCCCATGACAGCCACCATATGATCGTTGTTGGGACAAACGAGGGTGATATGGCCTTGGCGGCGAACATGCTGGGCCAAATCAATGGCGGTCAGGTTGTTGTAAAAGATGGCACGGTGATAGGCCAGGTAGAGTTGCCTATCGGCGGCTTGATGTCAAATGAGAGCGCCGAGGAAGTATCTGCCAAAGCGGCATCTGTTTTAGATGGGTTCAAGGCTTGCGGTTGCGAACTCAATAATCCTAATATGCAGCTTAGTTTATTAGCTTTGGTCGTCATCCCCGAGTTGCGCATTTCTGATTTGGGCCTGGTTGATGTGACTAAATTCGAGTTTTTGCCTGTTATCGAAGAATAGCAGTAGTATTCAAGCATTTAAATGAGTGTACAAAGTCGTTCCGAGAAACTTCATAATAAGCTGATCGAAATTATTTCGGATGCTGACCCGGGCCAGCGCTTACCGTCTGAGCCTGCTTTGGCCGAAAAATTGGGTGTATCGCGGGCGACTTTACGAGAGGCAATGCGGACATTTGAAACACAGGGTTTGCTCCGCCGCCGTCAAGGTGTGGGAACTTTCGTTGTTCGACCGACACAGGTGATTGAAAGCGGATTAGAAGTTTTAGAAAGCATTGAGCGCCTTTCAGCCCGAATTGGACTTCCAGTATCTATGGGTGAGTTTCAGTTGGCTGATTGTGAGGCGGATGAGATAGTTGCGGATAAATTAGGTGTTGAAAAGGGATCAAGAATTCAGTGTATATCCCGAGTGATTGTGGCGGATGATAGACCAGTTGCCTTTTTGGTTGATACGCTGCGAGAAGGCTTGCTTGCTCCCGATGAGATTGGAGCTAATTTCACGGGTTCAGTTTTAGATTTGTTATTGAAAAGAGGGGTGCCGGCCCTAGAGCATTCGCGCTGTGAAATTAACGCTGTAGCCGCCACATCAGAGGTTGCCCGCGCTTTGAATATCCAGCGTGGAGATTCAGTTTTGCGATTTGAATCTCTTCTCTACAATATTGAAGGTGAGCCTATAGATTATTCCTTTAGTTACTTCTTGCCAGGATACTTCAAGTTCCATGTGGTAAGAAGAGTTGGCAATGGTTTATGAGTTGCGAGTTAGAGGTCAGGAGTTCAGGAAATTCCTGGCCACTACCACATAACTCATAATATCTATTTGGAGGTTTTGAAATGCGTAGTTTTTTAGGTCGTGACATTTTATCTTTGAAAGATTTCGAGCGGAATGAGTTCTTCCGACTTTTCGAAGTTGCAGAACATCTTGAACCAATCGCTCGAAACCGCCGCAACACAGATATTCTCAAAGAGAAGACTCTGGTTACGGCATTTTATCAGCCCAGCACCCGCACTCGCTTGGCTCACGAATCTGCCATGCTCCGCCTTGGTGGTCAGGTGACAGGTTTCTCCGATGCCAAGATGACCCGTGCTGGTGACTTCTACCAAGAGTCAATCAAAGACACCGTAAAAATGTTGGAGTTCTATGGTGATGTGATTGTTATGCGTCACTTCCAGCTGGGTGCCCCTCACGAAGCCGCAAAATGGGCTTCTGTGCCGATCATCAATGGTGGCGATGGCTGGGGCGAGCATCCCACACAAATTCTGACCGATATGTACACCGTTCTGCGTGAAAAAGGCCAGATTGATGGTTTGCGCTGGGTCGCTGTTGGCGATATGCGCATGCGCACTATGCACTCCCTTGGTCATGCACTGACTCAGTTCGATTGCCCGATCACCTTTGTTGCTCCTCCCGGAATGGAAATGCCAGAGAACTACAAAGATGACTTCACAGCTATGGGCTTGGACTATGGGTTTGCAGACCATGTTGGCGATGTGATTGCAGATGCCGATGTCATTCTTGTTGAGCCGACCGTTCAACCTGATTACACGAAATCACGCGATGATCGCGAGGGTGACGTAGACATGACTCCCGAGAATTACAAGATTACAAAAGACCTGCTTGTAAACAAAGCTAAATCTGATGCGATCTTGCTGCACTCTCTTCCCCGTATGGATGAGATTCCTCCCGATGTAGACATCACCCGCTGGTCCCGCTACTGGCAGGAAGCCTTCAATGGCGTTGTCATGCGAATGGCGCTCTTGGCTTCAGTATTGGGAGCGATGGAGTAAATAGAATCCAGAAAGAACACGAAGTTCACTAATTAATTGGTGAACTTCGTGGATATATAGGAGATTTAAAATGCAATCTGATTTACGAGGCAGAGACCTGATCGGCGACCTGGATTTTAGCAAAGAAGAGGTCGAAACCATTTTAGATGTAGCCTGGGATCTTAAGCGCAAACGCGCTCTTGGTGAGTCGCATGCATATTTGCGCGACAAAGTGTTAGCGATGTTGTTCTTCTTCTCCAGCACACGCACGCGCGGTTCTTTCGAGGCAGGTATGGCCCAGTTGGGTGGTCATGCTGCATTCATCGAGAGCCGCACCACCCAAATCTCACACGGCGACACCGAGACAGAGATGGGTGAAATTTTCGGACGCTATTTCGATGGCATCGCCATCCGTCATGTTGATTGGGGCATAGGTAATCGTTATCTCAACCTGGTTGCCAGCGCATCCCGAGTTCCCATCCTCAATATGCAGTGTGAGATTTACCATCCGCACCAATGTTTGGCCGACCTTATGACCATTATGGAGAAGAAAGGTCGTGATCTGCGGGGCAAGAAAATGGTGGTTTCTTGGGCTTATGCTTCATCCTATTTGAAGCCCATGTCTGTGCCTCAATCCTTGATCTTACAAATGCCCCGCTTCGGGATGGACGTTGTTCTTGCACACCCGCCTGAATTTAATCTGATGCCCGAAATTATGGATCAGGCTCAAGAACAGGCCCGCAAATATAAGACTGGCTTCGAAGTGGTCCATGATATGGAAGAAGGCTTCAAAGATGCAGATATCGTCTATGCCAAATCTTGGGGCCCTTTGATGACCACCCATGATCCTGATGAGGGTAAAGTCTTGCAAGATAAATACGAGAGCTGGATCACCGATCAGCGCAAGATGGATTTGGCAAAAGATGATGCCATTTACATGCACCCATTGCCTGCTGACCGTGATGTCGAGGTCACCAGCGAAGTTATGGATGGCCCTAATTCTGTCGTGTTCGACGAAGCCGAAAACCGCATGCACGCCCAAAAAGCTGTCATGGCTTTGACAATGAGGTAATCTTATGACGGACAAGAAAGTCGCTGTTGTTGCTGTTGGTGGCAATGCATTGATTGTTAATAAAAAACGAAAATCGATTCCCGACCAGTTTGACGCCATTAAAGAAACTATGAGCCATATCGCCGGGATGATCGAAGACGGCTGGGATGTAGTTATCACTCACGGCAATGGGCCCCAGGTTGGCTTCATCCTACGCCGCTCAGAACTGGCGATGCATGAACTGCACCCAGTTCCCTTAGATTATTGTGGCGCGGACACGCAGGGTGCTATTGGATACATGGCTCAGAAGGCACTGCGCAATGAGTTCAGAGCCCGCGATATCGAAAAACAGGCTGTCACCGTGGTGACACAGGTTCAAGTCGATGTAGCTGATCCTGCTTTCCAGAAACCATCAAAGCCAGTTGGTTCCTTTTTGGATGAAGCAACAGCGAAAGAGCGCATAGCTGAGGGACAGGATTTCGTTGAAGATGCGGGTCGAGGTTGGCGTAGGGTAGTACCTTCTCCTCTCCCCATAAACATCATTGAAGTTGATGTCATTAAGAACTTAATTGATGACGGTTTTACAGTGATTGGTGTAGGTGGAGGCGGTATCCCAGTTGTTGAAAAAGAAACTGGGAACTTGCGAGGCGTTGAAGCAGTGATTGATAAAGATTTCGCCTCTGGCTTACTTGCCAATCTGATTGATGCAGACTTACTTCTTATCTCTACTGCGGTTGAAAAAGTTGCTATAAATTTCAACAAACCCGATCAGAAATGGCTCGACGAAATGACCGTTGCTGAAGCAGAGAAATATATTGAGGAAGGCCATTTTGCTCCGGGTAGCATGTTGCCTAAAGTACAGGCAATTATCAAATTCCTTAAAGAAGGCGGCAGGAAAGCCTTGATTACGGACCCACCAAATATCCAGCGCGCGCTGCGCGGCGAAACTGGAACTTGGATCGTCCCATAGTGTACAATATCTAAGTGAAAAATATTCAGGTATTTTGAACTGAGAAAGGAGGTGTTTTGCCCAAGATACGAGATAAAATGTTGTTCAAGTAAATTGTTCAATTCCTATCAAGTGACGTTTCGGAGGAGTTTTCTAATGAAGAATAAAGTTTTTTGGCTGCTAAGTGTTTTGCTTATTGCTGCTATGCTGTTAAGCGCTTGTGCTCCCGCAGCTCCTGAAGCAGAAGAGCCTGCTGAAGAGGAAGCTATGGCTGAAGAAGAAATGGCCGAAGAACCTGCTGAGGAAGAAGCTGCATCTGGCGGGTTGATGATCCCTGATGTTGAAGAAGGTAAATTCAATGTCGCCGTTGTGATGCTCAGCAACCATGATGACGGTGGCTGGTCCCAGGCGCAGTGGGATGGCATCAACTACGTTCAAGAAAACGTTGATGGTGTTAATACCGCCTATATGGAGCTGGTTGCAGAAGGTGCCGACTCTGAGCAGGTATTCCGCGGTCTCGCCCGCAAGGGCTTCGACCTGATCTTCGGTGGATCCTTTGGCTACATGGATGCCATGGAAGTTGTGGCTGAGGAATTTCCCGACACGGGTTTCGTCCACATCAGTGGCTATAAGTCCAATATGAGTAACTTTGGCAACCTGTTCGGCGCCATGGAAGATATGAAATTCCTGGCCGGTATGCTGGCTGGCTCCCGCGCCAAGGCTGATGGTGCTGACAAAGTTGGCGGTATGGCCACCTTCCCTATCCCCGAAGAGTTCCGCCTGTTTAATGCCTATTCCCTGGGTGTTCAGAAGACCTGCCCCGAGTGCTCCGTAGATATCCGCTGGATCTACACCTGGCATGACCCGGTTGTTGAGCGCGAAGGCTCTGATTCGCTATTTGACGCTGGTTCACACGTCGTGATGACCGGCGCTGACACCCCCGCTGCTGCCCTAGCCGCTGCGGACCGTGAAGGCGTTTACGGCATCAACTACGACTGGATTGGTGGCTGCACCATAGATGAGTGCATGACATCCCCCTATTGGATTTGGGGTCCAGTGTTTGCTGAGATCACCGAGGCTGCCATGGCCGGCACCTATGAGTACGGCTGGCACTACTTCGAGGCTTCAGATGGTGGTTTGGGTCTCTATGGTTTCATGGAAGGTCAAGAACTTCAACCCGGCGTTGCAAGTTTGCCTGAAGCAGACCTCCAACTGGTGCAAGATATACTTGCAGCAATGTTAGCAGGTGAGTTCACCCGCTTCGACATCTTCACTGGTCCAATCATGGATAACACGGGCAATGTGGTGATCGAGGAAGGCAAGAGCTTCCAGTATAACGACATTGATCAGTTCGCACCTGGTGCACCTGGCCTTGAGGCTGAGTACGGTATGTACTGGTGGAATGAAAACATCAATGCCGATCTCCCAGATCTCTAAATAATAAATGAATTCCAAGGGTGACCAGATAGTCTGGTCACCCTTCTTGTGTCCATTCCCAAATTCAGACTTTTATCAAAAGGTGTGTGCAGGAAATACATACGCCTGCTTGCACCTTTTTATAAAAAGCCCGTAGATCTCTAATTCGAAAGCGGTGAAAAACTATGGCAGAAGATATCTCAGGAAAAGATTATATAGATGTTGTCAGCATGCAGGGAGTCAGCAAACGTTTTCCAGGTGTTATCGCAAATGACCACGTGGATTTTGACTTGAGACAGGGTGAAGTTCACGCTCTCCTCGGAGAGAATGGGGCTGGAAAAAGCACGCTGATGAATGTGCTGGCTGGCTTGTATCGAGCCGATGGAGGCACTGTTGAAGTAAAGGGAAAACCGGTGAATTTTGGTTCTCCACGTGAAGCCATCAATGCTGGAATTGGTATGGTGCATCAGCATTTTATGCTAGTCCCATCTCAAAGTGTTACTGAAAATGTCTTGCTGGGATTGGAAGAGCCGCGTTTTCGCATGAATTTGAATCGCTACAATAAAAAGATCGAAGATATTGCGAAAAAATATGGTTTACACGTTGATCCTGCCGCTAAGATTTGGCAAATCACTGTAGGGGAGCAGCAACGTGTAGAAATTCTTAAAATGCTTTACAGAGGCGCGGAAGTATTGATCATGGACGAGCCTACTGCTGTTTTAGCGCCCAGTGAGATTGAAGAATTGTTCAAAACCTTACGATCAATGACCGCGCAAGGAAAATCGATTGTCTTCATCAGTCATAAACTCCATGAAGTAATGGAAATATCGGATCGGGTTACTGTATTGCAAAAGGGTAAAGTAACTTCCTCTGGAATCCAAACCAAAGATGTGACCAGGGCAGACCTGGCTCGCCTCATGGTCGGGCGAGATGTTGTATTTCGAGTGGAGAAAAAGCCAGTCGAAATTGGTGATATGGTTCTCTCCGTTCAAGACTTGAAAGCCGATAATGATAAAGGCTTGCCAGCCCTCAATGGAGTTAGTCTAACTGTTAGTCAGGGCGAAATCGTAGGCCTTGCTGGTGTTGCAGGCAACGGCCAAAACGAATTGGCAGAAACCCTGGCCGGACTTCGGGAAGTTCTGGATGGCAAAGTAATCGTCAATGACAAAGATGTGACCAACAATCCTGTAAAAAAAGGCATTCGCCAGGGAATATCGTTGATACCCGCAGATCGAACTCAGGTTGGAACAGCGCCAAATTTAAGCGTTACCGATAATGTGATCATGAAGAACTATGATCAGGTACCCATTGGCCAGGGTTGGATTGTCAACTCAACCGAGGCGGACAATTATGCTTCAGACTTGAAGGAAGCATACGATATCATGGTGCCAACCATTGAAACCTCGGTCAGGTTACTATCAGGTGGAAATTTGCAAAAGGTAATCTTGGCTCGTGAAATTTCCAGTGAGCCTAATCTGATGGTCGCAGTTCAGCCTACTCGAGGCCTTGATGTTGGTGCAATCGAAGGCGTGCAAAAATTGTTATTGGCACAGCGAGAGACTGGCTCGGCGATTCTTTTAATTTCTGAAGAATTGGACGAATTGATCTCTCTTAGTGATCGCATCTATGTCATCTATGAAGGTGAGATCATGGGACAAGTCGACGATGGTGATATTGACAAAATTGGTCAAATGATGATGGGAGCACGATTAGAGCATATTGAGAGTGAAGGAGTTGCCTGAGATGACAGACGCAGAGAAGACGAAAGCAACACCGGGCTTCAAGCTGCCGTTTATGGTTAATATCGAACCTCGCGTAGATGATCCACCTAAATGGTATTCACCAATGTTATCGGTGCTTGCTGTGGTATTTGCATTGTTAATTGGTGCCTTGGTAATCTGGCTAGGTGGTGGAAACCCCTGGGCAGCGTACTCACATATTGCTAGATATTCGTTTGGGAGTGTCGGGGTGTTGTCTGATACGATGGTAAAAGCTATTCCCCTAATGCTTACGGGTTTGGCTTGTTCCATAGCGTTCCGAATGAAATTATGGAACATTGGTGCCGAAGGTCAGTTCTATTTAGGGGCTTACGGAGCCAGTCTGATTGTGCTTTTGCCCGTTTTACCGGAAGATGCTCCACAATGGCTGTTTATAATCGTCATGATTGCATCTGGGATGTTATTTGGGGCACTGTGGGGATTTATCCCCGGTTTCCTCAAGGCTCGTTATAACGTCAATGAGATCATCTCAACCTTGATGATGAACTATATTGCCATCCAATGGAATAATTATTTCATTTATGCGGTTTGGTCAGATCATGGCTTCCAGTTGACGCGCATGTTTCAACGCAATGCCTGGCTGCCGCGCCTTTCCGATTTAGCTGAAACTATGCCATTCTTTCGAGGATTGACCACTCACATGGGCTTAGTTTTTGCGCTTGTGGCAGCTGTCATCTTGTGGTGGATTCTGGCCAAAAGTCAGTGGGGATATGAAATTCGCTTGATTGGTGATAATCCTCGCGCCGCTGAGTATGCTGGCATATCGATCAAAAAAAATATTGTACTGGTGATGATGCTCTCCGGCGCGTTGGCTGGATTGGCGGGTATGTCTGAAATTACGGGCGTTGTACATCGTTTACAAGAATCCATTTCTCCTGGATATGGGTTTACCGGCATCATCATTGCCTGGTTGGCAAAACTCAACCCAATTGCTGTGATTTTGGCCTCAATATTGTTCGGTGCTCTAATCTTGGCCGGACGAGAAGTTCAGCCTGCAGGTATCCCCACATTGATCCAGGGTGTGATCATGGTGGCGTTGATAGCCAGTGATTACTTCCTGCGAAATCGCGTTACCATTACACGGCGCGAGGAGGTATGAGATGGACTTAATAATTATCTTAGCATCGGGTGTCGCCACCGGCACAGTTTTGTTATATGCAACAGTAGGGGAAATTTTTTCGGAAAGATCTGGCGTATTGAACCTTGGGGTAGAGGGTATGATGTTGGTTGGGGCGATGTTCGCCTATAAGGTTACAGCTGCCACTCAAAACCCATTTCTAGGTTTATTGGTAGCCATGCTTACCGCAGGTGCTGTCAGCCAGGTTCATGCATTTATTACCATCACACTTCAGGCGGATCAGGTCATCAGCGGTCTGGCCTTGAATTTCTTGGCTACAGGAATCAGCCTGGTTTTGGGTGAAGGCCTGACCAGCTTGCGCGATGTTGTTCCACAGTTGCCAAAGTTTACAATTCCAGTTTTATCTCAAATCCCCTGGCTTGGCGAAATATTTTTTGATAATCAGAGCGTGATGGTTTATTTCGGTTATATCTTCATTCCATTGGCCTGGTACTACATAAATCGCACTCGCCCGGGAATGCATTTGCGTGCGGTGGGTGAATATCCTGCTGCAGCTGACACCCTGGGCATTGGGGTGTACGCCCTGCGCTATTTCTATGTCTTTGTGGGTGGCCTGCTGGCTGGATTGGCTGGCGCGACGATAAGTCTTTCTATCTCTCCAGGTTGGTTCGGTGCATTGACCACTTCAGGACAAGGATGGATCGCTGTCGGTTTGGTGATCTTCGCGCAATGGAATCCAGTTCGGGCTGCGTTTGGTGCCTATACCTTCGGTGCCTTACGAAGATTGGTGTTGGATATTCAAGGACCAGCCACAATCTTAGGCTTGGCGAATCCATTTTTCTACAACTCTAACCTGGGATTTTTCCTGAAGATGCTACCCTTTGCCTTTACGGTCGTATTCCTGGTAATCGGCTCGCGGGAGGCCAACCGCAAGCGTGTCGGTTCCCCGGCTGCTTTAGGCCTGCCTTATATCCGCGGACAACGCGGTTTGTAAAACGATTTATTTTGTTTGTCTCTCACCGCAGAGCCAGCTGAGTCATCTCTGCGATCTCGGCGAACTCTGCGGTTTTATTATTCTGGTAATTGACACATGCTAATCCTAAATTTAGACGAACGACGAAAACTGATTCGGGCTGGGCTGGGGGATGTTGTTTTGGATTTGATCATTAAAAATGTACAGGTAGTCAATGTCTTTTCCGGCAAGGTGGAGCCAGGTGCAGTTGGCATCATCGATGGACGCATTGTCACACCCTATGCATTTGAATATGAAGCCCAGAAAGTGGTTGATGGTGGGGGACGCTTTGCAATGCCAGGATTTTTCGATACCCATGTACATATTGATTCGACCTTAGTTGTTCCTGAAAACCTTTCACATTTAATTGTTCCCCATGGAACGACCACCATGCTGGCTGATCCTATGGAAATTGCCAATGTGGCTGGATTGCGAGGCTTCAAAGCATTGCTGAATTCGATCCACGAATTGCCTTATCATATCTTCTTGGAAGTATCTTCGCGCGTGCCCACTGCGCCAGGGTTGGAAACCACCGGCGGCGAGTTGGATTTGATGGATGTGCGAGAAATCTTGTGCTGGCCCGAAGCTGTCAGTTTGGGCGAATTGGATCCCTCGAAGGTGTTAGAACTGCGCGATGAATATTTGCTTAAGGTTGAGGCCGCCCAAACCATTGGCAAAATCGCCAATGGTCACGCAGTGGGCCGTGTGGGTAAAGAGTTAGTCGCTTATGCATGCGGAGGTCTGTCTGACGATCATGAATGCGTCGATTACGCCGAGGCCTTGACCCGCCTTCAGTTGGGCATGGCTGTCTTGATCCGCGAAGGCAGTACCGAACGCAACCTCGACCTGATCCTAAAGGGCATGGTCTCAGACGGTTTCATCGGTTCGCCGCATCTTATGTTTTGCACCGATGACAAACATCCCGATGAGATCCTCGAAGAAGGCCACATCGACTTCATGGTCAATCGCGCTATCGAGTTGGGCGTACCCCCGGTGACAGCCATCCAAATGGCAACAATTAATGCGGCCAAGCATTTCCGCATCGAACACATCGTTGGTAGCTTAACCCCGGCGCGCTGGGCAGATATTGTCCTCTCAGAGAGTTTGGAAAATATTGTCCCAAGCGATGTCTATTTCAAGGGGCAGCATGTGGCCTGCGATGGCAAATTGATCGTCGAGCCGCCTGCTTCAGAATACCCAGATTGGATTTACCAAACTGTAGAAGTCAAGCGTGGCAAGCAGCCCAAGGATTTTGTGCTTTCTGCCGAAGGCGAAAGCGTCAAAGTCTGGGTGATCGATCTTTATCCCGACCAGATCATCAATGAGCAGATTCAGGCTGACTTGAAAGTTGTGGATGGCTCAGTGATGCCTGATCTGGAGAAAGATTATCTAAAATTAGCTGTGGTTGAACGTCACGGAAAAAATGGCAATATCGGCGTGACCTTCGTGCGCGGCTTCGGCATGCAAAAAGGTGCCTTGGCTTCCTCAGTGGCCCATGATCATCATAATATCATCGTCGCTGGCACCACCGATGCCGATATGGCAGCCTGCGTTCAAGCCATCGAAGAGATGCAAGGTGGGCTAGCGATTGCTGCAGACGGGATAGTTTTAGGTAAGCTTGCACTGCCCATTGGTGGATTGATGAGCGAAGAGCCCGTAGATGATGTCATTGAGAATCTCGAAGAAATTAATCAGATCTATCGCTCATTAGGCGGCACGCTGCCCGCACCCTTTATGACCATTTCATTCATCGGCCTGCCCACTGTGCCAAAGCTTGGCCTAACTGATATGGGCCTGGTGGATGTATTGGAACACAAATTGATCAGCCCATTTGTTTAAAAGATTAACGCAAAGATGCGGAGATGCCAGGCCGCAGAGATTTTTATTATGCTGTTACCAATAAAATTGAGCGAAGATGATAATTTATTGGTTTTTTCAAAGCTTTGCGGCTTCGCTACTTTGCGTCTTTGCGTTATAAAACTAGTGGAGTCGCTATAAATGCAAGATTTTGAATTTTTGCAGCCCAAATCACTCGCTGAATTGAGCGATTTGCTAACCGGTTCTGATACCCGCCTGATCGCGGGCGGTACTGATGTGATTCCCAAGATGCGTCACAATCTCTTTGCTGCATCCACGCTGGTGGATTTGAGCGGAATCGATGATTTGAATTTTATCCGCGAAGAGAGCGGGGAGATCAAGATTGGCGCTTGTGTGACACATCAGGAGATTGCCGAATCAGAGCTGTTGTCTGAAGTCAATCCTGCCCTGGTGGTGGCCTGCGCCAGCGTAGGATGTGTACAAACCCGCAATCGCGGCACCATCGGCGGCAATATCGCCAACGCCTCTCCTGCGGCGGACGCTGTACCTCCATTGTTTGTCTACGGTGCGCAGGTGCACACCCACAGCAAAAAGGGTGGACGAGCAATACCCATTTTAAATTTTTCCACCGGGCCAGGGATTACGACCCTTGAAGAAGGCGAATTTATTCATCATATTTCTTTCCCCCGTTTGAATCGGGCGTGGGGAAGCGCATTCCAAAAAATGGGCAAGCGCAGCGGCATGGCCATCGCTGTGGTCAGCGCCGCGGCTGCGATTGTGCTAGATGAGTCAGGAACCATTTCGGATGCCAAGTTGGCCCTAGGGTCGGTGGCACCAACAGTGATAAACAGTTCAAAGGCACAGGTAATCTTAATTGGAAGTGAACCAACTCCCGAGCTGGTCAATGCCGCAGCCGAAGCTTGTGCTGCTGATATTTCTCCCATCAACGATGTGCGCTCGACAGCCGAATACCGCGGACATGCCGCAGTGGTACTGGCAGGCAGAGCGATCCAGGGTGCCGTAGATCAAGCAAAGAGGAGGCTGGCATGAAGTCAATTCAGGTCTCCTTCATCTTGAATGGAAATGATGTGGCTGTGTCATCAGCACCTAATCGCACCTTGCTTGACGTTTTGCGGAATGAACTGGGATTGCCAGGGACAAAGGACGCTTGCAGCGGGGAAGGAGAGTGCGGCGCTTGCACGGTGATCATGGATGGCGCTGCGGTGAACTCCTGTTTAGTTTTTATAGGGCAAGTTGGGGGACGATCCGTAGAGACCATCGAGGGGTTGGCGACAAACGGGGAATACCATCCTTTACAGCGTACCTTCGTGGAAGCTGGCGCTGTGCAGTGTGGATACTGTACCCCTGGCATGATCATGGCTTCCAAAGCGCTGCTTGATGAGAAATCTACCCCAAGCGATGCAGAGATTCGGGAAGGATTATCCGGCAACTTATGTCGTTGTACAGGCTATGTCAAGATCGTCGACGCTGTGCGCTTGGCTGCTGAGGAGTTGGCCCGTGACTGAAAAGACCATCACCCTCGGCAAGAGCGAACTGCGCAAGGATGCCTGGGAAAAAGTAACCGGCGCAGCTCATTACGTGGCGGATATTCCTCATGATGAAGTGCTTTATGGCGCCATCGTGCGTTCGACGATTCACCATGGACGACTGCTGTCTGTGAATGTTTCGGCTGCCAATCAAGTTCCAGGCGTAATTGAGGTTATTACATCAGGTGATATCCCTGGCGATAAAGCTTTTGGTGCGTTGATCCACGATCAGCCGCCTCTTGTCGTTGACTTGGTTCGCCATTTGGGTGAACCGATTGCCTTAGTAATTGCAGAAACAAATCTCGCGGCTCATAAAGCAGCCAGTTTAGTTGAGATTGAATACAAGCAAGTTGAGCCGGTTCATGACGCTGTTGGCGCGGTTTCGTCTGAAGCATCGCGCTTGTACGCCGAAGGCAACCTGATCTCGCATTATGAAATCAAGGACGGTGATGTCGGTAACGGCTTCTCCGATGCAGATATTATCGTAGAAGAATCCTTCTCGGTTCCGCTGGTATCTCCAGCCTACATGGAAACTGAGAATGCTGTGGCACGCTGGAACGCCGACGAAACGCTGACTGTGTGGGTAAGCTCCCAGCATCCCTTCATCGATCAATTAGAGATTGCCGCCACATTGGGCATCGAACCTGAGAAAATCCAGGTCAAGAGTGCTATTGTCGGCGGTGCCTTTGGTGGGAAGGAAGATGCCAGCATCGCTATTCTGGCTTCCTTGGGAGCATGGATTGTGAAGGGGACTGTCAAGCTGGTCAACACCCGCCAGGAATCTTTTTGGGCGCATCCCAAACGTCACCCTGCGCAATTTCAATTAAAGTTGGGGGCTAAATCGGATGGCACCATTGTGGCTCTGAAAGCCAAAGCCAATGTGGACACCGGAGCTTTCGCATCCTATGGGCCGGCGGTAGGCATTATTCTGACTGAAACATTGGCTGGTTCCTATCGTGTGCCAAATGTCGATTTGGAGACCATCGTCGCCTATACCAATGGCCCTTTGGCTGGGGCGGTGCGTGGTTTCGGAAGTCCCCAGTCGCACTTTGCTATTGAAAGCATGATCGATATATTGGCCGCAAAAATCGATATGGATCCCATTGAAGTACGTCGCAAGAATATCTTGCGCGTAGGCGATAAGATGTTCACCGGGGTGGTGGTCAACGAGACTGCCAACAGCTTGCCCGAATCACTCAAACGGGCCGCGGAAGTGCTCCAACAATTTGATGCTATCGAACCAGCTTCTGGCAAAGTCGCTGGCAGCGGAATGGCATTAGTGATGCAATCTATGGGTTTGGGGGCTAAAGTGCCGGATGATTCCACTCAAGGTCTGGAGTGGTTACCAGATGGCAGCGTGCGTGTTCATCTTGGCTCCCCCGATTTGGGCCAAGGCTTGACCATGACGGCTGAACAGATCACGGCTGAAACCCTGGAATTGCCCTACGAAAAGATCCAGACTCTTGACATTGATACCTGGGAATCGCCCAATGGCAACGTCACCTGCGCTTCGCGCATGACCTATATGGTTGGAAACGCCCTGGTGGATGCGGCGGAACAGCTCAAGGCACAAATGCTGACCCAGGCTGCACGGTTGTTGAATCAACCCCAAGAGGATCTTTCTTACAAGAATGGCGAAGTGATCATCACCGGCGGAGAAAGGATCGCTGTTAGAGAAATTGTCAGTCGTGCAGCCGATGACGGCATCGAACTCAAGAGTGAAGCGACATTCAGCTTCCCTTATCCCGAAGAGACTACTCCGCAGCATTTGCCCATCGGTATGCCGCATGTGCTTTTCTGCTTCGGCGCCCAAATTGCTCGCGTCGAAGTCGACCCTGAACTCGGTACCGTTGAAGTTACTCACTTGACCGCGGTTCACGATGTGGGTCGCGTGATCAGCAGGCAGGGCGTCGAAGGCCAGATTGAAGGCGGAGCCTCCATGGGTTTGGGTTATGCCCTCTTCGAAGAGATGGCCTTGAAAGAAAATGGTCAGTGGGTAGATAGTTTCACCGAGTATCTTCTGCCGACCACCAAGGATATGCCACCAAAATTTGAGAATATCATCCTTGAGATTCCCGAAGAAAGTGGCCCCTTCGGAGCAAAGGGTATTGGTGAAGTGACTGTACCACCCACGGCACCGGCAATTGCTAATGCTATCTATAACGCCTCGGGCATTAGAGTGAGATCACTCCCCATAACGCCCGAAAAACTCATTACGAGTTGAATCTCACAAAGAAGAACCGTAGAAAGTTGGTGATTATGCAAAAATACTTCCAAAAAGAATGGCTTTCTCGTCTAATTGACGCAATGCTGCCCGTGTTTGCTACCCTGGCTGCATTGGCCGTTGGCGCAATCATGTTGCTGCTGCTCAAAGTCAATCCCATCGAAGCCTATGGCGCATTATGGGAGGGAGCCTTTGGCAGCACCAATGCCGTTGCCGAAACCCTGGTTAAAGCCACGCCCTTGCTGCTGGTTGGGTTGGGTATTTGTATCTCCTTCCGTGGGGATGTGATCAACATCGGTGGTGAGGGTCAGATGATCGTCGGTGCAATCATGGGAACATTGGTTGGCATCACGTTGACCGATTGGCCCGGTTGGGCGGTTGTTCCCCTGGCGATGTTTACCGGTTTTATCGGGGGTGCGATATGGGGCGGAATCCCAGGATTTTTGAAGGCCTATTTCAAGGTCAACGAAATTCTAAGCACCGTGATGATGAACGCCATCGCCGTGCAGTTGATGAATTTCCTGCTGCGCGGCCCGATGATCGATCCCGCGCAGTTGGAATTGGCCTCGAAGATTCCCCAAACAGCGCGCTTGTTGGATGCTTTCCGCTTGCCTCGTTGGGTGCCCACCCGCTTACATCTTGGTGCGCTGATCGCCGTTATCCTGGCCGTGCTCGTTTATATTTTGCTTTGGCGCACGACCATTGGGTATCGCATCCGGGCGGTGGGCCAAAATCCGCATGCCTCCAAATATGCTGGTATCAAGGTCAAAAGGTACATTGTCTTAGCGCTTTTGCTCAGTGGCGCCTTTGCCGGGCTGGCAGGTGTTACCCAGGTTTTCGGTGTTAATTACCGCATGATCACTGACGGATCTGCATCGGGTTTTACGGGTGCAGCTGGGTTCAACGGCATCGTGGCAGCACTTTTTGGACAATTGCATCCCTTAGGGACGATTCCCGCTTCGGTGTTATTCGGTGCCCTGTTGGTTGGTGCCAATAAGATGCAGCGGGTTGTTCAGGTTCCCTCGGCGTTGGTGACTGCTCTCAATGGTTTGGTGGTTGTCTTTGTGGTCAGCAGCGAAATCTGGCGTCGCAAAAGACAAAGGCGGCGTTTGGCAGAAGCAGAACTAGAAGAGAGTGTGCCAAATAAATCTCCCGGAGATGAAGATACTGCTAAAGAGGAGGTGGATGCATGATCACTGAACTGTTATCCACTACCGTTTTGGTTGGTATCTTGGCATCGGGAATTCGCCTGGCCACACCCTATCTTTATGCATCCATCGGTGAAGCCTTTAGCCAGCGCAGCGGTGTGCTCAACCTCGGCGTAGAAGGGCAGATGTTGTTAGGCGCTTTCGCGGCATTTTATGTCGCTTTCACCACCGAGAATCTCTGGCTGGGAATGTTAGCCGCCGTCGTCGTTGGCGCGCTGATGGGGCTGGCCATGGCCTTTGTAACCGTCAACCTGCATGCTGTGCAAGGCATCAGCGGGATTGGTTTCTATCTCTTTGGTCTCGGTCTCAGTGATTTATTGTTCCAGAAAATGTTGGGAACTGTAGAAACCGTCAAAGGATTTTCGAAGATCAATATTCCTGTATTGAGTGATTTGCCTTATGTGGGCGATATCTTCTTCCGACAAAATGTCCTCGTATATATCGCATTTTTGTTGGTGCCCATTGCCTGGTTTGTGCTCAATAAGACAACCTTGGGTCTCAAAATCCGCGCCGTGGGTGAGAACCCAGAAGCCGCGGACTCTCTCGGGGTCAGCGTAGCACGCGTGAGGTATTTTACGATCATCTTGGGCGGAATCCTCTCCGGGGTCGCGGGCGCATCACTATCTATCGCCCTGCTCAATGTATTCCAACAAAATATGACCAGCGGACTTGGCTTCATCGCCGTAGCACTTGTTTATTTCGGCGCCTGGCGCCCTTGGGGCGTCCTGGGCGGTGCTTTGTTGTTCAGTATGGTCAACTCGCTCCAATTGTGGATTCAGGTATTGGGCATCCCCATCCCTTCGGACATCGCTGTGATGATGCCCTATGTGTTGACAATTCTGGTGTTGGTGGCAACCGTTTCGAGGGTGCGTGCGCCTTCGGCATTGACACGTCCATTTGAGCGTGAAGATTAAATCAAGAGATAAGGAGGTGGCTTCTCGAAAATTGTTAAGATTGTTGAAAGAAATAAATATTTTTACAAGGAGAAGATTGATGAAACATCTAAAATTTTTGTTCGCGTTTTTACTTGTATTTGGTTTGTTGTTGACTGCATGTGCACCTGAGGCTGTGCCCGAAGCAGAAGCCCCGGCCGCTGAAGCGGAAGCTCCCGCTGAAGAAGCCGAGGCTGAAGAGGCTATGCCTGCAGAGAAATTTAAGGTTGCGGTTGTAATGCCCAGCGCTATCAATGACCTGGCTTTCAGCCAGAGCATGTACGATGCGCTCAAGAGCATCCAGGAAGGCATGGGTGGAGAAGAGGCCATGGAATTGGTCTACTCTGAGGGTATGTTTGTGGTTGATGATGCCGCTGCAGCTATCCGTGACTATGCAGCCAATGGTTATGACCTGGTCGTTGCTCACGGTTCCCAATATGGTTCCTCGCTGCAGGAAATTGCTCCTGACTTCCCCGAGACTAGCTTTGCCTGGGGTACAACAGTAGATACCTTCGGTTTGCCCAATATCTTTGCCTACGAAGCTGCTTCTCATCAGGGTGGCTATGTCAACGGTGTGTTGGCAGCTAGCCTTTCTGAGAGCGGCGTGATTGGCGTGGTCGGCCCCATCGAGACGGGCGACGCCAAGTTGTATGTCGATGGCTTTGTTGCTGGCGCTAAGGCTACTAACCCTGATATTCAGGTCAATGTCAACTACATTGGCTCTTTCTCCGATGTCGCTTTGGCTGCTGAAGCTGCCAATACCCACATCGCCGCAGGTGCTGACGTACTCACCGGCACTGCCCAGATGGTTGTCGGTGCTATTGGTGTTGCCGAAGAGAACGGCGCCCTATGGTTAGGAACGCAGTCCTCTCAGACAGATTTGGCTCCTGGTATCGTGGTTGCCAACCAGGTATATCACTGGGAAGTTGTGCTCAATGAAGTTGTTGATATGATCCATGCCGGCACCTACGGCGGGCAGGCCTTCGTGATTGATCTGGCCGATGGTGGCGAAGTTATGGAATACAATGCTGATTACGCCCTGCCTGAAGATGTCAAAGCTTTAGCTGAAGCCACTGTGGCAGGCATTA
Source organism: uncultured Anaerolineales bacterium (assembly GCA_964419495.1). Lineage (GTDB taxonomy): Bacteria > Chloroflexota > Anaerolineae > Anaerolineales > UBA11858 > NIOZ-UU35. The sequence goes on along the minus strand of CAYQQX010000009.1, from coordinate 28,753 downwards.
TCGATGGCAGTATCGTGGTTGGTGAAGCTGCTCCTGCTGAAGAAATGGAAGAAGAAGCCGAAGGCATGATGGCCCCCGAGTTCGACGATGTCTTCCAGGTTGCCGTTGTGATGCCCAGCGCGATCAACGATCTGGCCTTCAGCCAGAGCATGTATGACGCCCTGGTTGCCTTGCAGGAATGGCTCGGTGGCGAATCAGCCATGGAGATCGTTTACTCTGAGGGTATGTTTGTGGTTGATGACGCTGCTGCGGCCATCCGCGACTACGCCTCACAGGGCTTCGACCTGGTTGTTGCTCACGGGTCCCAGTATGGGTCCTCGCTGCAGGAAATTGCTCCTGATTTCCCCGAGACCAGCTTTGCCTGGGGAACCACAGTAGATACATTTGGTATACCTAACATCTTTGCTTACGAAGCTGCCTCTCATCAGGGTGGCTATGTCAATGGTGTTATGGCTGCCAACCTTTCCACGAGCGGCGTTCTCGGCGTGGTGGGTCCCATCGAAACAGGCGATGCCAAACTATACGTTGACGGTTTCGTAGCTGGCGCTAAGGCCACCAACCCTGATATTCAGGTAAACGTCAACTATATTGGCTCCTTTGCTGATGTGGCTCTGGCAGCTGAAGCTGCCAACACCCACATTGCTGCTGGCGCCGATGTGCTCACTGGCACAGCTCAAATGGTGGTTGGTGCAATTGGTGTTGCCGAGGAAAATGGTGTGCTTTGGTTCGGTACACAAGCCTCGCAGACTATGCTGGCTCCTGGGAATGTAGTTGCTAACCAGGTTTACCACTGGGAAGTTGCTCTCAAAGAAATGGTTACTATGATCGCGGATGGCACCTATGGTGGTCAGGCGTTCATCATCGACCTGGCCAATGGTGGAGAAGTTATGGAATACAACGATAACTTCAAGATCCCCGAAGCCGCAGAGGCAACCGTCCAAGGCATCATCGATGGCAGCATCGTGATCGAGTTCGAAGAATAGTTTTGATCTAAACCTGGCAGGTCTCTTAGACCTGCCAGGTTTGAATCCTTTATGAACAAACCACGAGCGCAAGAATCTATTCATGCCTTCCTGGATTTTTCATAAACCAAACGCAAGATAATTGGACACAATAACACATTCGGTAGAAAAGCATATGAGTGAAAATAACAAACTCCCATCTGGACATACAAGGATCGACGCCCTGGAGATGTGCAATATCACCAAGCGCTTCCCCGGCGTGCTGGCCAGTGACGATATTGATTTTGATGTCAAAGCTGGCGAAGTGCATGCCCTGTTGGGCGAAAATGGTGCTGGAAAAAGCACGTTGATGAAAATCCTTTATGGCTTGTATCACGCCGATGAAGGTGAAATCTCCCTAAATGGTAATCCTGTGCAGATTACTTCCCCAACGGATGCCATCAATCTCGGTATTGGCATGATTCATCAGCACTTCATGCTGGTTGAGTCCCTCACCGTCGCCGAGAACGTTGCTTTAGGATTGCCCTCCTCTCGCGGCCTTTTGACCGATCTCGACCGTGTTACCAAGCGCATCCTCGAGCTGGCTGATATTTATGGATTACAGATCGATCCAGACACTTATATCTGGCAGTTATCCGTCGGCCAGCAGCAGCGTGTGGAAATCATCAAGGCCCTTTACCGGGGCGCGGCATTGCTGATCCTCGATGAGCCCACTGCGGTTCTCACCCCGCAGGAGGTTGACGAGCTCTTTGTCATCATGCGCCAGATGACCGCCGATGGGCACGGATTGATCTTTATTTCTCATAAACTGCACGAAGTCATCGATATCAGCCAGCGAGTGACCGTCCTCCGTGATGGTCGAAAAGTCGGCACCAAACCAACTTCCGAGACAACCAAGGCTGATCTGGCCAGTTGGATGGTGGGCCGTGAAGTTGGCTTTATTCCCGATCGTGGAGAAATTAGTTTTGGCAAGACTCGCTTGGCTTTGGAAGGCGTCTCATGTGATAGTGATCGCGGTACTCCAGGATTGCAAAATGTTTCCCTGGAAGTCCACTCTGGCGAAATCTTGGGCATTGCTGGTGTTTCTGGCAATGGGCAGCTTGAATTGGCTGAGGTGATCACAGGTTTACGTGAAATCACCGCAGGTAAAGTTTATCTTGAAGGTCAGGAAATCAACCATCTCTCGCCAGGCAAACGTACTGATCTGATGCTATCGTATATCCCAGAAGAGCGCATGCGTGACGGCATGATAAAAGAGTTCACCGTTGCCGAAAATATGATCTTGCGCGAGCATCATAAGCAGCCGTATTCGAATTCGGGTTTTCTCAATTTGCGTGCGATATCTCGACACAGTGATCGCTTGATTGATGAGTTTCAGGTTAAAACCCCCTCGCAAGAAACACAAGCCAAGAATCTTTCTGGTGGCAATATCCAAAAAGTGGTTTTGGCACGTGAACTTTCCCGCCAACCGCGCGTCATTGTAGCCGCTCAACCTACCCGTGGACTTGATATTGGCGCCACCGAATATGTCCGAGAGCAGTTGATTAAGCAGCGCGGTGATGGCACTGCCGTTTTGTTGATCTCTGAAGATCTCGATGAAATTATGACAATCTCTGACCGCATCGCGGTTATTTATGAAGGCCAAATTATGGGCATTGTCCCCAGCGAAGATGCTACCCCCGAACAGCTTGGCCTGCTGATGGCGGGTGTAGTAGAAGAAGGAGAACTAACTGCATGAGTAAATTTACCGGTTATCGATGTTCCGTATGTGACAAAATCTACGGTCCCGACGAAGTTACCTATATCTGTCCCGATGACGGCGGCAATCTGGATGTTCTGTTGGATTACGATGCCATCAGAAAACTTTCTGTGGATGATCTGATCCTCAAGGATGATCAATCCTTATGGCGGTACCTGCCCCTTTTGCCCGTCGATGACCCAGGCGGAAGAGCTACTCCCCTCCGTGCTGCTGGCTGGACCCCAGTGTTTTCGCCTGCTCCCTTAGCAGAAAAACTTGGTCTGAAAAGTTTATGGATCAAAGACGAGAGCGGTAATCCCACCGCGTCCTTCAAAGACCGTGCCAGCGCCATATTGATAGGGCGCGCCCGTGAGATTGGGGCTGAGATCGTTGTGACAGCTTCCACAGGCAATGCCGGTGCCGCGTTGGCTGGGATGGCCGCCGCAGTAGGGCATAAATCGGTTATTTTTGCCCCCAAGACAGCCCCTCCAGCCAAGATCGCTCAATTGCAAATCTTTGGTGCCAAAGTACTGTTGGTGGACGGCAACTACGATGCAGCTTTCAAATTATCTCTTGAAGCTACGGCAGAATTCGGCTGGTACAACCGCAACACCGGCTATAACCCCTTCACGGCTGAAGGCAAGAAGACCGCAGCATTTGAAATTTGGGAACAGATAACAGCGGTCAGCCGTCAGCCGTCAGTTGTCAGCTCCCAATTAGCAGTGTTCGTTTCTGTGGGTGATGGCAACATAATTTCCGGAATTCACAAAGGTTTCAAGGATCTTCTCGCATTGGAGTTGATCGACAGCATGCCGCGTATTTTTGGGGTGCAGTCCGATGAATCCTCTGCCATCTCCAATGCCTTCAAAGCCGGCAACGAAGAGATCAAGCCGGTCAGCGCCACTACCCGCGCCGACAGTATATCTGTAAATATGCCCAGCGATGGGTTGCGCGCTCTTCGTGCGGCTACCCAAACCAACGGAGCCTATATCCTTGTCCCCGATAGCGAGATCATCGCAGCCATCGCAGAATTAGGTAAAGTCGGAATCTTCGCCGAACCAGCGGGATCGACATCCTATGCAGGCCTAGTCAAGGCCGTCAAAGATGGATTGATTGGCCCTGATGATCCCGTAGTGGTGGTTAACACCGGAAGCGGTCTCAAAGATGTCAAGGCAGCCATGCAAGCTGCAGGCGAAGCCCCGGTCATCGAGCCAACGTTAGAGGCTGTAAGGAAGATGTTGTAGCTGTTCTATTGAAAAATCTACTACTTGTCATCCTGAGCGGAGCGAAGGATTTCACTCGCCAGGGTAATGAGATTCTTCGCCCGTTGGGGCTCAGAATGAAAGCAATAGAAAAACCTAAAAGTGCGAATATTAGATTTTATGCTTGTTTTATTTTCTAACTTGCATAAGGCGGCTTTCCAAAAGAGCCGAAAATTATGAATCAAATAAAAAAGTGGAGTAAAGAATCCCGCTACCTGGCGTTTGGGGGATTGATTGCTATACTGGTAGGTTTGATCTGGTATTTCAGGGCAGTGATCAACCCGGTTGCCATTGCGGCGCTGTTTGCCTATGTTCTCCACCCCGTTGTACGCTTTTTGGCAAAACGCACACGCTTATCCCATCGAGCCGCGGTGGTAATTGTTTATGTAGTGTCCTTGATCTTACTGGTATCAACCCCTGCGATCATTGTCCCCACAACTGTCAATCAAATTCGTTTGCTTTCGCAGAATATTGATTCTTTGATTACGCATTATGGTGAATTGTTGGATACATCAGTTCACTTTATGAATTTGACATTTACCTGGGGGCAGTTTCTGCCCGATATGCCAGGGGTTTCTACTGATATTTTCGCACCGCTTGCCGAGAGTGCTTTTGCCATTGTTGGCTTTGTGACCAAGAATTTTATGTGGGTTTTGGTTATCTTGGTCAGTTATTATTATTTCTTGCTTGATGGCCACCGCTTGGGTGAAATTGTTGTGCTCATTGCACCTGAGTCACATCACGAGGATGTGCGCCAAGTTATGGAGCGCTTGCGCTATATCTGGTCTGACTATATGCGCAGCCAGTTGGCATTTATGCTCGCTGTAGGTGTCATGGACGCCATTGCCTGGCTGGCTATCGGGCTCCCAGGCGCCATATTCCTGGGTTTGTTCACAGGCCTGACCAGCTTCGTGCATGAGATCGGCGCTATTGTCTCTGGTGTGCTCTCTGTGATGGTGGCGATCTTGGAAGGTTCGAACTTTCTGGCTATGTCAAACTTCTGGTTTGCGGTGCTTGTGTTTATTCTGTATATGATCCTAACAGGTATCAAAAATATCTGGCTGCGCCCCATCATTGTTGGTCGAACCGTGCATGTTCACCCTGGTATCGTTTTCGTGGTGGTGATTGGGGCCCTGGTATTCCATGGCGCTTTAGCAGCCTTTTTAGCCGTGCCTGTTCTTTTGTCATTTTGGGAGATTGGTAAATATCTTCGCTGCCGTGCGCTGGGATTACCTCCATTTCCCGATGAACTTGAATCAGACACATTGGACAACAATTGATGACTAAACCGACTTTTTCGATTATCGCTCCGATCTTCAACGAAATAGATAATATCCCCGAACTGTACAAGCGCATCAGTGAGGTTATGGATTCTACGAACGATCCATGGGAACTCGTCATGGTTGATGATGGCTCCACGGATAGCTCAACTGATGCGATCCGTCAATTGGCTGAAAATGATAGTCATGTGCGCCCTGTGATCTTTGCCCGCAATTTTGGCCATCAGATCGCTGTCACAGCGGGTTTGGATTACGCTAGAGGCGATGCTGCGGTGATCATTGATGCTGATTTGCAGGATCCCCCTGAAGTGATCCTGGATATGATCGCCAAGTGGCGAGATGGATATGAAGTGGTTTATGCTGTGCGCTCGGAACGTGAGGGGGAGACCTGGTTCAAGGAATTCACTGCATCCTTGTTCTACCGTCTGATCTATCGCATTACCGATGTCGATATCCCCTTAGATACAGGAGATTTCCGCCTCTTAGATCGCAAAGTGGTCGATGTGATGGGTCAGATGCGCGAGCGCCATCGCTTCTTGCGTGGTATGTCGGTTTGGGTGGGTTTCAAGCAAGCTGGCGTCGAGTACAAACGCGCCGCACGTTTTGCTGGAGAGACGAAATATCCCTTCCGGAAGATGCTCAAATTTGCCACCGATGCCATCACCAGCTTTTCCTATCTCCCTTTGCAGATGGCAATGTATTTGGGGTTCATTTCTGCTGGGATCAGCATCCTCGTAATTCCTGTGGTGATCGCCATGCGTTTGGCTGGCTCACAGGCTTTCTTTGGGCAGGCTTCAACATTGATCGCCGTACTCTTCCTGGGGGGAGTCCAATTAATTTCCCTGGGTATATTGGGTGAGTATGTTGGCCGTCTGTATGACGAAGCCAAAGGAAGGCCACTTTATATCGTCAGCCATTCCCCTGACGAAGACGAATGAAAAAAATCATCAAAACCAGTTGTCAGACAACTTAACGAATTTTAGAGTTTGCGATATAATCAAGTTGTCTGACAATTGAATTATTCATTTGCCATTCCCAATTCACCATCCACAATTAATGGAGAGTCCCCATGTATAAGATTGACTTAACTATTATCGAAGAGCGCCTCGAGCGGGCAGTGCAGCGCGCACGTGAGCAAGACATTATCATCCCTACATTTGCACAGATGAAAGACCCTTCACTTATCCCTGATAAGTACAAAGAAGAATTGGCTTCCATCGGGCTTTGGGATGTGCACCCCCGCAACTTGTTCCGTATCACCTGGCATAACGAACCCAAAGCTAGCGGTGGCGGATTTGGTGGCGCGAATTATTTGGAGCTTCCCTCGAGCCTGACGGGAGTAGAAGCGCGGATCATCGTTCTCGTTGGTAAGTGGTTCCCCACCGGCGCTCACAAGGTTGGTGCGGCCTTTGGGTGTCTGGTACCACGCCTGGTTACAGGTCAGTTTGACCCCACCACCCAGAAGGCCGTTTGGCCCTCTACGGGCAATTTCTGCCGTGGTGGCGCTTTTGACTCCGCGCTGTTGGGCTGCGAGTCGATAGCCATCCTTCCCGAGGGTATGAGCAAAGAACGCTTTGATTGGCTGGCCAATATCGCTGGCGAAACCATCAAGACTCCCGGTTCTGAATCCAATGTCAAAGAAATTTTCGACAAATGTTGGGAACTGCGCGAATCGGGCCAGGACTTGATGATCTTCAATCAATTCGAAGAATTCGGCAACTACCTGTGGCATTATGAAGTCACTGGCCACGCCATGGAAGAAGTTCTAAAGCAGGTTATGGGGCCCCGCGACACGTATCGTGGTTTGGCTTCGGCTACAGGTTCTGCAGGTACCATCGCTAGCGGTGACTATATGAAACAACTCTTCCCCGATAGCAAGATCGTCGCCAGCGAGGCGCTGCAGTGCCCAACACTGTTAGAGAACGGCTACGGCGCACACCGCATCGAGGGCATCGGCGACAAGCACGTGCCCTGGGTGCACAATACCAAGAACACCGATATGATCGTTGCCATCGATGACAACGCTGTAGTCAATATTTCACGTCTGTTCAATGAGCCTGCCGGGCGAGAATATCTGGCAAAACAAGGTGTTCCTGCTGATGTTGTTGAACAGCTTGATCTATTAGGCTTCTCGGGAATCTCCAACGTGCTTTCGGCGATCAAAGCTGCCAAGTACTATGAGATGGACGAGAACGACATCATGTTCACCGTGTTGACGGACTCCATGGAGCTCTACCAGAGCCGCCTGGAAGAGATGCACGAAGAATTTGGCGCCTACGCTGAGACAGACGCCGCCGCCGACTTCGCCCGCTGGCTGCAAGGCGAATCGACGGATAATTTACTCGAACTGCGTTACGAAGATCGACGCCGTGTTCATCAGCTCAAGTACTTTACCTGGGTTGAACAGCAGGGTCGCACCTATGAGGAAATCCAAGAGCAGTGGTATGGTCGTGATTACTGGACTGATTTCCAAACTCAGATCCCTGAAATGGATGATTTGATTGAAAAATTCAATGCCAAGGTTGGTTTGGGTTAACGACCATTGAAAGTCTGCTTGAAATCGAGTATCCTGATATTGCTCTTGCATGAGTGTTATCAGGATACTTTTTGTTTAAGGGGTCTGTCATGAATTTACCTGAATCATCTTCTTTGGTCTTAGTAACCTTCATGCCATCGCCACGTGATTTAGAAATGGCGCGCGTCTTGGGATGGTACAGGATTCCTCTTGTGACGTCGCCCAAAGTTGTGGCGGTAGATTATCTGGCTTTTTACCAACCGGCATCGTTTGGTGAGAGGAAATGGCGTATTGAGTATGTCGCGCCTGTACTCGGTCACGAGTTGACCACCAGGAGGGAATTACTCCGTGAAGAAATCGACCACCCTCGCGCAGGGGAAGAATATTTCAAGATTCAGCTTGGGTCATTAATGCCGTTGCCCAATCCTATTTTCGCCAAGCAGTGGAAACGCATAACATTTCTCTATACAACAGGTGAGTATTTATTGGGCGCGGAAACTGTCAATGATCTGGTCGTTCATTCAGATGAGAGAAAATTACTTTGGCGAGCGCTAAGAGAACGTGTTGGTCACAATCAAGCTTACGAAGTTCCGGATGTCGATGTACCGCCCGACGTGTTGGCGATGTTGTTGGGGATCAAGGAACTTGGTGAGGAGTATGACTAAGAGGAGCAGATGTTCCAGATGTTCAGATGTGCTAGAGGGGTCAGAGGGGTCAGAGGAACAAAAGAATCAAAAGTGTCAAAGAGTTTGGTCACAATATTTCGTGGTTGAGATAGTAAAGGTTAGGAGGGAAGAAATATGATGGATCGTGCTGGTAAAGGGTTCCGCAAGTTGATTGTTTGGCAGCGGTCTCATGAATTGACATTGTTGGTTTATAAGTTATCGGAGAGTTTTCCAAAACATGAAATGTATGGTCTGACCTCACAGCTCAGACGAGCATCAGCGTCCGTTCCAGCAAACATAGCTGAAGGTTATGCATTGGGGAGTAGCGCACAATATTTGCGCCATTTGCGAATAGGTAGAGGATCTTTGGCTGAAGTCGAGTATTTTCATATTTTGGCCAGAGATTTAGATTATCTTTCTCCTGAAGATTCTCAAAGTGCCGAGAACCTTCGTGCAGAATCAGGCTTTCTTCTATCCCGGCTGATTGACTCCATTGAGAAAAAGAAGTAACCTCTGACCCATCTGACACATCTGATACGTTTAATACATTTGAAACCTCTCTAAGGAACACCACCCATGCCCACTACCACCATAATAAAATCTGGAAATCTTGTAACCGCTTCCGAATCCTACACCGCGGACATTCTTATGCAAGATGAAAAGATCATCAAGATCGCACCCAATTTATATGCTCAAGATGCTGTCATAATCGATGCGACTGGCAAGATTGTCATGCCGGGTGGCATTGACCCCCATGTCCATTTAGCCTTGGAGATGTTTGATACCATCTCCTCGGATGACCATTACACCGGTCATAAAGCTGCCGCTTTTGGCGGGACAACAACCGTGATGGATTTTGTAGTGCAGGAACCGCAGGGATTTGCATACTCTGTGGATCTTTGGCAGCGCAAGGCCGAGATCGCAGCAGTAGATTACGGGTTCCATATGAACCTGACTAACTTTGATGATCAGGTCGCCCGTGAAATTCCTTCTCTTATTGATATGGGCATCACAACCTTGAAAGTCTTTACGGCTTATAACGGACGACTGCGTCTTCCAGACGGCGATATCTATCAGGCGATGCGCATAGCCAAAAATCTAGGGATGTTGACCATGCTGCATGCCGAAAATGGAGATGTGATCGATGTTTTGGTTGAAGAGGCATTAGCTGCTGGGAATTTGACCCCGGAGTGGCATGCTCGCACCAGGCCTGCATGGGGAGCGGTCGAGGCTGCCATGCGCGGATTTGCACTGGCCGCGGAGACGGGGGCACCGCTATATTTGGTGCATATGAATGTCGCTGGCGAGGTTGATATGCTGCAGTATGCCCGGGGTAAAGGAATCCCTGTGATGGGGGAAGCCTGCCCTCAATATCTCTTCTTCACCGAGGATGATTTGCGCCGTCCTGATGGTGCAAAATGGATCTGTTCTCCACCCATGCGCACACAGGCTGACAATGAACGTTTGTGGCAAGGCTTAGAGGATGACACCATCCAGGTGATGGGCACAGATCATTGCCCGTTCTATTTTGATGGTACAAAGCCAATTCGTTATGAGGATGAAGAGATTGCATTTGCTGGAAAGGAACTTGGAGCCGACGATTTCACCAAAATCCCCAACGGGCTGCCAGGCGTGCAGGATCGAATGCCCATAATATGGACCGAAGGTGTCTCGAAAGGGCGCATCACCCCAAATCAATTTGTTGCTATGATGAGCACCAACCCTGCCAAAATCTTTGGCCTATATCCTCAAAAAGGTGCCCTGCTACCTGGTTCAGATGCTGACATCGTAATCTGGAATCCTGACAGAAAGGTGAACTATGGTATAAAACTTTCCCATCAAAGAACAGATTACAGTTTGTATGAAGGATGGGGGTTAACCGGGTACCCTGAGAAAGTCATCCTGCGTGGAAAAGTTATCGTCGATGGTGAAGAATGGTTCGGCGCACCCGGAATGGGCAAATATCTCCACCGAACACCCAATGCTGAAATTCTCTAAAATCTCATGGAATGACTAACGAGATATTAAGAGTTTTCTTGCATGGATTTGGTAAAATCAATTCTATAGTTTATTAGAGGAGTCACACCATGACCGAAACAAATCAAAAGCCTTTGCATTTTTCGCCAGACCCTACTGCAGGATACACTGTCACTCGGCGGCCCGATGGCGGCATGCATCTTACATTTACAGATGTTAATGAACAAACCCTGGAACACTGGCGCGACTTTTCTGCAGAGCATCTGTTAGGCTCTGATCGCCTAACACGTAATTTATATGATCTGCGTAAAGTGGAGCGCATTTCCGAGCGGGCAATAAAAATAGCTGTTGAGCTAAACAGCGATCCTTCGACCCGCAATATCCGTCTGGCTGTGGTGGTTGCTGATGAGAAAGTGCGCAAGGCGATCCAAGAAGTTTCTGATCTGACTCCTGCGGGTGGCGCTCGCATGAGGATCTTTGATGATATCGACGAGGCTGAAGAGTGGCTTAATCGCCCCATTGAGCAGATGATATAAGTCAATAATATTTTAATGATGCATGTTGAATACCGATTGAGGGTGCCCAAGCGAGTGGTGTGGGCATCCTTAGCGTTATAAAGGCATAATTAGTTTGCACATATTCGATCGCAAGGAGTATTTATGAAAAGGGATTATTTCAATTCCAAAGATGTGCTGAAGACATCTCATGGAGATTATGTGTTTTATCGGTTGGAAAAATTAGAAGCTGATGGTCTTACTCAACTTGATCGCTTGCCATTTTCTATCAGAGTGATGTTGGAGTCAGTACTTCGGCAGTGCGATGGACTGGCCATCACAGAGGCAGATGTCAAAAATTTGGCCGGCTGGACCCCTCATTCCGAAAAGCGTCCTGTGCTGCCGTTCCGTCCTGGGCGCGTTGTGATGCAGGATTTCACAGGAGTTCCTGCTGTGGTGGATTTAGCAGCCATGCGTTCAGCAATGGCCCGTTTGGGTGGAGACCCGAAGAAAATCAATCCTCTGGTGGATGTAGACTTAGTGATTGATCATTCTGTCCAGGTGGATTTCTTTGGTGACTCAGATGCTCTGCATCGCAATGCAGAACTGGAATTCCAGCGCAATCGTGAGCGTTATGAATTCCTGCATTGGGGACAGAAAGCCTTCGACAATTTTCGCGTGGTGCCCCCGGCAACGGGCATTATCCACCAGGTCAATCTTGAGTATCTCGCTGATGTGGTGCTGGCCAAAGATGTTGATGGGGAGCGAGTTGCTTTTCCTGATTCTTTAGTTGGCACAGACTCACACACAACCATGATAAACGGTTTGGGTGTCGTAGGGTGGGGCGTTGGCGGTATCGAGGCTGAGGCGGCCATTTTAGGTCAGCAAATCGATATGCTCACACCCAATGTGGTTGGATTTAAATTGTTCGGGCAAATGCAGGATGGCATTACTGCCACGGATCTAGTACTGCGAATTGTCCAGATGCTTCGTGAGAAGGGCGTGGTCGGCAAGTTTGTGGAATTCTACGGCCCGGGCCTGGACGTGCTCTCCTTACCAGATCGGGCGACGATTGCCAACATGGCCCCAGAATATGGAGCCACCATGGGCTTTTTCCCTGTAGATGACGAAACCACCCGCTATCTCCGTCTAACAGGGCGCTCAGAAGATGTTATCGAGCGAGTTGAGCTTTATCTTAAAGAGCAGCGCCTTTTCCGAACATCTGAATCTCCTGACGCTGACTATACGGATACACTGCAGTTGGATCTCGGATCCGTCGAGCCAAATATGGCTGGCCCAACGCTGCCACATCACCGTGTACCTTTAAGTGATATGCAGAGCAACTTCCGGTCGGCATTACAGAAACCGGTTGCTGAACGCGGTTTTGGTTTAGACAAAGCCTCAGCAAAAACCAAAATTTCTATTGGCACTAATGGTTCCACAGAAGAAATGGGCCATGGCGCAGTCGTAATTGCCGCAATCACGTCATGTACGAATACTTCGAATCCATCGGTGATGATCGGTGCTGGGCTGGTTGCTAAGAAAGCTGTCGAGCTCGGTTTGCAGGTCAAGCCATACGTCAAGACCAGCCTTGCACCCGGCTCACGGGTAGTGACTGAGTACCTCAGTCAATCAAATTTGTTAGAACCCCTAGCAGCATTAGGTTTCAATGTGGTTGGATTTGGCTGCACAACATGCATCGGTAACTCAGGTCCGTTATCCAGTGAAATTATGCGCGGTATTAACGAAGCGGATTTGGTTGCTGCTGCAGTGCTTTCTGGAAACCGAAATTTTGAAGGCCGAGTCAGCCCTTATGTGCGTGCAAATTACTTGGCATCACCACCCTTGGTGGTTGCTTATGCCCTGGCAGGAACCGTAGACATTGATATCAACAATGACCCCCTCGGCACAGGCAAAGATGGTCAACCTATTTACCTGCGAGATATCTGGCCCAGCTCTACAGAAATACTCGAAACTATTGTTGAAAATGTCACTCCAGAGATGTTCAAGAGTCAGTACGCGGATGTTTTCGAAGGCAATGAAATTTGGAATCAAATTGAGGGCGGGGGTGGTGATGTTTATGCCTGGGACAAAGCATCAACTTATATACAAGAACCCCCCTTTTTTGTCGGCCTGACACCTGAAATTCCAGATATCCAAGATATAAAGGGTGCCAGAGTATTGGCCTTATTAGGCGAGTCGATTACCACAGATCATATTTCCCCTGCTGGCGCGATCCCACCTAATGGTGCCGCAGGAAAATATCTTGTTGAGCGGGGTGTAAAATCGCGTGATTTTAACTCATTCGGTTCACGCCGCGGCAACGATCGTGTCATGACGCGCGGAACTTTTGGCAATATTCGTTTGAAGAATCAGCTTGTACCTGGAACCGAGGGAAGCTTTACCCTGCATTTGCCAAGCAATGAGCAGATGAGCATTTACGAGGCCTCGCAAAAATATAAAGAAGCTGGAACTCCCTTAGTCGTCTTGGCAGGCAAACAATATGGAACTGGATCCAGCCGAGATTGGGCGGCTAAAGGAACTTATCTTCTAGGTGTTAGCGCGGTAATTGCAACCTCTTATGAGCGTATCCATCGCTCGAATTTGGTTGGGATGGGCGTATTGCCGCTGCAATTCAAAGATGAGCAAAGTGCGGACAGTCTCGGTCTAGATGGTCATGAAACCTTTGATATCTTGGGGTTGAGCAATGAAATTCAACCACAATGCGAGGTTGCCGTTCGAGCAACGAAAGAAAATGGTGATGTGGTTGACTTTAAAGCCGATCTGCGACTCGATACCTCAATCGAGGTGGAACACTACCGCAATGGTGGTATCTTGCACACAGTGCTGAGGAATATGCTAACCGCTTAAACTCTGGTTTTCCCAACAAAAAAAGCGTGGTGGAAATCCACGCTTTTTTGGGTTCTTTGGGATTTCCCGTGGAGCTCGGTCTGGATTGCCAAATCCAGACCCATATGTGGTGATATTGCAAACTCATATCCAAAACGCCAGGAATTTGGCAATCCCCTCTGAGCAAAACTAGCGCGATTATTAGAGACCCCATTTTTTTCTTACATCCCTCTTACATTTTTGCGGTAAAACTTTAATAGTTTTAGGAGTTATGAAACTTTATCTGATTTTGTTACTAAAACCAATTATCTAGAGCACCATTTAAGTCAGGAGGCATAAATGACTGAAAACAAACCCATCGCTTTCAAAGCAGAAATCAAACAACTTCTTAATATTCTCATTCACTCCCTCTACACAGATCGCGAGATCTTCCTGCGTGAGCTTATCTCAAATGCTTCAGATGCTCTCACGCAGATGGATTTCCTTATGCTCACCGACCACAATGTACTTGATCCTGATGCTGAATTAGCAATCCGGCTGAGCGTTGACGAAGATGAAAAGACCATCACCCTTCATGATACAGGAATTGGTATGACCCGCGACGAGCTTTCGACTAATTTGGGGACCATTGCTCAATCCGGAGCGCGTGCATTCCTGGATGCCGCCGAAGAGGGCATAGATCAGCAGCAGCTGGCCGATGTCATTGGTCAATTTGGCGTGGGATTTTATTCCGTCTTTATGGTTGCAGAATGGGTGCGAGTAACTTCTCGATCATACAAGCCCAGGGCTAAAGCAGCCTCTTGGTACGCCACTGGCGGGGACACCTTCACGGTTGAAGCTGCCGAAAAAACAGATCGCGGCACCACCATCGAGATCAAGCTCAAAGAGGATGCTGAAGAATTTGCCAATGAAAGCCGTCTACGAGATATCATCAAACAGCACTCAGATTACGTGCGCTTCCCGATTTTTGTCGGAGATACCGAAGAACAAACGAACCGCCAAACGGCAATCTGGCGCCAAGCACCACGCCAAGTGGATGATGATGAATATAATGAATATTACAAACACCTGACCTTGGATTTCGAGGACCCTGTCGCTCGTGTTCACTTTGTTGCCGATGCTCCTCTGCGACTCTTTTCTTTGCTCTATATCCCTTCTAAACCTGAGCGCAACATGTTCTCACTGCGCAAGGAAGATGGCCTAAAGCTTTATGCCCGCAAGGTGCTTATTCAAGAATACACCACTGATCTGCTACCTCAACATTTTCGTTTCATCCAAGGTGTAGTTGATTCAGAAGATTTGCCTCTCAACGTCTCCCGCGAAACCGTCCAGGCGACGGCCTTGATGGCACGCATCAAGAAGATCCTGACCGGCCAGGTCATAAAAAATCTTCAGACGATGGCTGATAAAGAACCTGAAAAATATGCGCAGTTCTGGGAATCCTTCGGTCCTTTCATCAAAGAGGGCATCGCTTCCCAAGACGCTGACCGTGAGAGCCTATTCCCCTTTGTGCGCTTCCACACCACTATTCACCCTGAGAGCTGGGTATCTTTGAGCGATTATGTCCAGCGCATGAAGGACGATCAAGAAAAAATTTACTATATTCTTGGGGATGATGACCGCTCTGTGGCACGCAGCCCACATCTAGATTACTTCCGTAAGCATGGTTACGAGGTAATTACGTTGACTGATCCCATGGACTCCTTTATGCTTTTAGGCCTGCGTGAATATGGTGATTATCAGCTTCAGAACGTGGCTGCGCCTGATCTGGAACTTCCGGCGGCTGAGGAACCCCCTGATGATGAACCTGTTCCCGATGCACTTCCCGAAAAAGATTTCGAGCAGATCGTAGAACGCTTCAAGTGGCACCTGGGCGAACGCGTCACCGATGTACGCGCCACCGACCGCCTTTCGGATTCTGTTGCTCGTCTGGTTGATCCAGAAGGCTCAATGGGGCAAGAGATGCAGCGCGTCTATCGATTAGTTGATCGTGAATACGAAGTACCTAAAAAGGTATTGGAACTCAACCCCAGCCATCCCATTGTGATGAAGCTGCATGAATTGTCAGGAGAAGATGACAGAAACGCCACCGTCATCGAACAGATCTACGAAAGCGCCTTGCTCATTGAAGGCCTGCACCCCGATCCAGCCAGTATGCTACCGCGCATTCAGGCGTTGATTGAAGCTGCTCTACGTTAAGACCAGAAGAAACCGGTTCCCCGAAGGAATCGGTTTCTTTCTTTAACAATTCAACAGAATTTAAGTATTTACCGGAGTCCACTTATCAATTGCAAAAATACTACCAATATGATCAAAAATGTGATACATTTAGGGAGAACATGATAACGTTCTATTGGAATTCCCGTGAGAGA
This sequence comes from uncultured Anaerolineales bacterium, assembly GCA_964419495.1. Classification (GTDB taxonomy): domain Bacteria; phylum Chloroflexota; class Anaerolineae; order Anaerolineales; family UBA11858; genus NIOZ-UU35. Next base: position 12,638 of record CAYQQX010000009.1, on the reverse strand, counting down.
CCTGACATTTTGGGGTAGGGAGCGTGCTCCGCACGCCCCCTACCCCAAAATGTGGAACCTTACCACGGCGATTCCTAGAGACCCTATGATAAAATAATTCATATTTGACTTGAATTATTGACACTTTAGGATTTCTTGGAAGATACTAATCAAAAGTAGTAACGCTTTTTGAGAAGTAAATATCTCCTTAAACCGCTTGACCATTAAGCTGAATATTCTGAAAGAAAATGTAAACAGGGGTGTTTCCCCTGTCCACATTTTCTTTTTAGGGAACTTCTTGACTAAGTTGAGGAATTAAAAGCTTTGGATTAAAATGGCAAATTCAAATTTTGGAGGTGGTTTGAATGGCAGATAGACGACGAATTAATCCTTTCAGACAGCAATTATCTAAGTTAGAACCTCTTGCCCCATTAGCTTTGGGCTTGCATGGTTTCTTGATGTTGGGCTATATGGGGGAAATCTGGCAGTGGCTCTTGGTTGGGTTGGTGGTTTTATTGGGGGTGATGGGCTTATCAGGTTGGCGGGGAAAACAAATCATCACCAGCGTTAGAGCTGCGGCAATATTGCTCATTGCTTGGCTATTGATGCTCACTACTGGGGGGACACGCAGCTTCTTCCTGATGTGGTACTTCCTGTTGGTAGCCGTTTACCCGCTGCTGCTTACGCCTCGAGCGGGTGTGGTGCTGCCGGTCATAGCAGTTGGGGGATATTTATCTCTCCTTCCCTTCTCAGATGGGAGCATCCCGCTTGTGGTTCTCCTGGCGCGCGCTTTTTTGCTGTTGTTCATAGGGTTGATGGTGCACGCTATCGGCAGGGCGACCATCTGGTACGCTGGCAGGTACCAGCACATGCGTGAAATCTCGCGTTCAAGCGAATTTCTCGCCTCCTTGAGCTCAGTTGCTGCATACCTGCAGACCAGCTTGAAGCCAGAACAGGTTTTTGAGATATTGAGAGACGAACTTAGCAAAATGGGGCTCTTGTATCAGATCGCCCTCTTGGAGCCGGAGTCTCAAGATCTGGTGGTGCAATACACCTCGCTCATGCCCAAAGTGGTGACCAAGGCAGAAAAGCTGACCGAGATGAATATAAAGGGGCTGAAACTGCCGCGTGAACACTCACCACTTTATGACATGATCTCCAGGCGGACGCGAGTTTCATTTGTCCGGGATGTAAAAGGTGTTGCCGAGAAACTCTTTCCGCAGGTGCCTGGGTCAGTAAAAGCGACTGCCTTGCGCCTGGTTGGTATTACGCCGGAAACTCGGGGGATAGATGTACTGCTCATGGTGGAAGAGCGAATTCTGGGGGTTTTATCAGTTTGGGGGCAGGAATTGAGCGAGGACGACTTGTCAGCCATGTCGATCTTTGCAACCCAGGTGTCGAGCACCCTGGAAGTTGCCAGGCTTTACGAAGGGCAACAAGAGAAGGTCGAAAGATTGGCCCGTGATAATGCCCTGGTTACGGCTTTGGGGAGAGTTGCCTCGCAATTGGATTTGACCTCTGATTCGATGCTGATCATTGAAACTATGGGGTTGGAACTAAGGGATTTGGGGATCAACTGTCTTGTTGGTCAATTTGATCCTGATGACCAGTCGCTGGTTGTAACTTACACAAACCTGGAATCCAAAACTTTGGCTGTTGCTGAGAAACTAACCAAATCTTCGGCCGATGGCTTTCGAGTATCTCAGTCAATGTTGCCAGTTTACGAGCAGTTGGTCGATCACCAAAGCCCCGTTATTTCCCCTGGCCCTAAGGAGATGCTGTCGTCCCTGCTCCCTGACATAAGTGAACGAGTTAGTGATCAGATTGTTCGATTAGTCGGTCGGGATTCAGATTCAATAGCCATTTACCTGCCGCTGATAAATAAGGGAAATGTAACTGGAACTCTGATCGTTTGGGGGGAGAAAATTATCGAAGATGATATCGATTCTCTAGCACTATTTGCTTCTCAAGTAGCCTCTGCGCTGGAATTCGCCCGGTTGCACGACCAAGTAAGGGCGCAGCGCGTGGAGGAGCAAGCCTTTCTGCTTCGTAATTCCCATGAGCTACTTGCCGAAAATGAAGCCCAGGCTATCCTCGATCACACCATCGCTGCCGCGGTAGAATATTTCAAACCCGATCTGTGTTATATATTGCTTCTGGAGGATGGGGAAAATCAGTTGCGACTTGTAGCTGGCTATGGCTGGGAAAATGGATTGGTGGGTCAGACCATGGTTCCTGCCGTGGCTGATTCGCAACCAGGATTCGCGCTCAAATCTAAGTACCCAGTCGTGATCGAGGATTTCTCGCAGGAACAACATTTCCGACAACCTCAATTACTCCGCGATCACGCGATTAAGGCCAGTATATGTGTCCCCATGGTGGCGGGAGAGCGGTCTGTCGGTGTGCTGGGTGTGCACTGGCGCGGCACGCGCCAGTTTAGTGAAGACGAAGCCCGGCTGCTTGCCTTAATCGCCAACCAGATAGCGCAGGCATTAGAGCGGACCCGCCTGTACAGCGAGGCACAGCGCCGGGCGCAGGAATTGCAATCCTTGTATTCCCTGGCTGTCGAACTGGAAAAGCATTTGGATATTGGCGGGGTTGCCGGGAGCGTCACAGCCGCCATCGCGGAGAATTTTAGCGCTTCGATGGTGCTCTTGGCCCATTTTGACCCCCAGGATGCCCAGGTGCAGGGAGTGGCCCCGGCTTTTGGTATCACGGACGAACAGGCCGAAGCCTTTGGTTACCCGGTGACCGAGCACATTGTCGATTTCTGGAATATTTCCAGCCAATCATCGCTTTATATCGGGGATATCCATCAAGTCCCTGATTCGATTCGTCGGTTGATCCTGCCTTTTGAAGTAAATTGTGTGATCGGGACGCGTGTCTGGGAGCATGGTCAATCTTTCGGTATGGTCTTCGCCGGCCACCCTGAGGTGGGCTATTTCTCTACAGATGACACTCAACGCCTGGAAGCTTACGGCCAGCTCACCGCCCTGGCGATGGGGCGGGTGCGTCTGTTCGAGGCTGAGCGAGAACGCCAGGAAGAACTGAGGGATATCAACGCCCGTATTACTGCCCTGGGCCATGTCGCCGCCCGGATTCAAAATTCCAACAACCTCAGCGATATCTTCGAAACCATGGCGGACAAGTTACGTGAATTGGATCTCAACTATGTGATCGCTTTGTTTGAGCCTGGGGACGGCTCGCTGCGGATTCGTTTCCATTCTATTGAATCCACCGTTCTGGCGTTGATAGAAAAGCTGATCCAGCGGACAGTCGAAGACTTTCCGTTGATGCCGGAAACCTTCCCGCCCTATGTTGAGCTGGTCGAGCACCAGCGTGCTTTATGGAAGGATGCATCTGAGACGATGGCCTATGTTATGTCTGCGCTTCCTTACTTCCCTAAACAGATTGTCGAACGCGTAATTCGATTGGTAGGGATTGATGTTGACTCCCCATCGATCTATTTGCCCCTAACGATAGAAGACCAGGGTTTAGGTGTCATGTGGTTCTGGGGACAGGGATTGGTCGAGGATGATGTGGCTATCTTTGCTGCTTTTGCTGCTCAAGTTGCCATCGCCATCGAAAATACTCGCCTTTTCGAAGCTGAACATCTTGCCTTTCAGCGGGCAGAAACCCTGCGTCAGGCTGGAGCCGTAGTCGCTGCCACGTTGGACCCTGACAAAGCCGTACAGCGCATTTTGGAGCAGTTAGCCCTGGTAGTGCCCTGCGACAGCGCCTCAGTGCAAATCTTAGGACAAGATGAGGGTGATCAATATTTGGAAATCATCGGCGGCTTGGGATGGGAAGAAGAGGAAATTGTTAAGGGCCTGCGTTTCCCGATACCGGGAGATAACCCCAATACCCTGGTTGTGGAAGGTCGCTGCACGCACATCATACATAATATTGCAGAAGAGTATCCGACTTTCAATGATGGTCCCCACTATCATATCCAATCCTGGATGGGTGTGCCGCTGATCGCTCAGGAGAAATTGATCGGCATGTTAGCCCTCGATAGTTCCCAGCCGCATCGTTATCGGCAGGATCATGCCGAAACAGTAGCAGCTTTTGCCGATCAGGTAGCGATTGCCCTGGAAAACTCTCGTTTGTTTGAGAACACCCAGCGGCAGTTGGAAGAACTCTCCCTGCTGAACGAAGTCGCCGCTGCCATCACCGAGGCCAGCGACGAAGACGAGCTTCTCAACAATGTGGTGCAAATCGTCGGTAGTGCTTTCTTTTCGGATCATTTCGGAGTCTTACTACTGAATGAAGAGGTTGACGGACTGCAGGAGCACAGCAGCTATCACAGCGTTCCGGTTGATGCTACCTTGAATATCATTATCCCACTCGGGCAGGGCATTAGCGGGCAGGTGGCTGTCTCTGGGCAGCCGCGTTTGGTCAGGGATGTCGACCAAGAGTCGAACTATATAAGACCCCAAAACGATAGCATGCGCTCTGAGCTTTGCGTGCCTCTGAAGATCGGAGAACGGGTTATCGGGGTGATCAATGCCGAGAGCAGGCAGGTGGATAACTTTACAGAGGCCGACCAAAGCCTGCTAATCACCGTGGCGGGACAATTGGCCACAGCCATCGAACGTCTGCGGTCGGAGCAGATCGTGCGCCAGTCCGAGGGCCGCTACCGGAGTCTCTTCGAAGGTGTGCCCGTGGGGTTGTATCGTTCAACTACCCAAGGGGAATTTTTGGATGCCAATCAGTTTTTTATCGATATGCTGGCCTACCCAGACCAGGATACTTTTATGGCCACTAAAGCTGCGGATATGTACTACAATCCAGATGATCGCCAGCGCTGGCAGGAACTGATCAGCAACAATGGCCTGGTGCGCGATTTCGAAGTTCAACTGCGCTGCTACAACGGCGAAATCATCTGGGTACTACTTAATGCCCGGGCGGAATTCGACGATGATGGCGAAGTACTTTTCTACGAGGGTAGCGCTAGGGATATTACCTACCGTAAACAGGCTGAAGCAGAGATCCAAAGCCTGGCCAAATTCCCCGAGGAGAATCCTAACCCGGTTCTGCGGGTTTCTGGGGATGGCAGTATCTTTTATGCAAACGAGGCAGGATTGCCAGTATTAGAAACCTGCGGATGTAAGCTGGGTGATCCTCTGCCTGAAAAAATGAATGCATTGGCATTAGATGCGTTTGAGAGTGGGGAAACCAAAGTTTCCGATATTGAAGTCGGGGATCAGGTTTTCCTGTTTACCCTGGCTCCAATCAAAGTTTCGGGTTATGTGAATATGTACGGGCGTGACATCACTGAGCTAAGGAAAGCTGAAGATGGGCTGCGCCAAAGCGAAGAACATTTCCGCTCGTTGCTAGAGACCGCACCCAATGCCATCATTGTGGTGGATGAAAGCGGAGAGATCCAGCGCGTCAATAGTATGGTAAATGTCATTCTTGGTTACCAACCCGAAGAGTTGATCGGTCAGCCCATCGAAGCCCTATTGCCTGAGGCTTTACGCGAGCAACATAGAGATCACCGCGCTGGTTACCATGTCAATCCGCAAACTCGCCCTATGGGTACAGCAATGGAACTTACCGCTTTGCGCAAAGATGGTAATTCAATCCCAGTAGAGGTCAGCCTTGGACCGATGCAATCTGAATCCGGTTTATTGGTGACCGCTATTTTGCGAGACGTCAGCGATCGCAAGGAGATAGAGCAGGAGCAGCGCAAACTTTCCAGTACAGTAGAACAAACTGCCGATGGCGTGATGATCACCAATCCCAATGGTGTGATCCAATACGTCAATCCGGCTTTTGAGAGTATGACAGGGTACTCCAAGGATGAGTTGCTAGATCATACTCCCAAAGTTGTCAAATCAGGTGAGCACAAAAAGAGAAAATATGAGGAACTCTGGTCGACGATCATGGCTGGAGAAGCGTATCGAGGTACTTTTATCAACCGCAAGAAAAATGGAGAATTATTCCACGTTGACCAGACGATTACGCCGCTTTTCGACCAGGGTGGAGTGGTCACTAGCTTTGTATCAACCTGGAAAGATATCACCGAGCGCGTTCAGGCTGAGGGTGAATTGCGTCGTAGAGCGGCATACCTTCAAGCGCTGCATGCCATCGATGTTGCTATCACAGGCAGCCTGGATTTAAAAGTGACCCTGAACGTTCTGATTGATCAGGCGATGGCAACACTCCATGTAGATGCCGCGGGTATTTTGTTGTTGAGCGATCATACGCAAACGCTCGAGCAAGCCGTCCGCCGGGGTTTTCGAACGGATGTCTTTAAATATACGCACCTCCGATTGGGGGAGGGGTTTGCGGGTAAAGCTGCTTTTGAACGTCGGCTAATCTTGCTGTCAAATTTAGATGAAGCCAGCGCTGAGTTCCCAGAAGCGACCATCGAAAATCTGGCCAAGGAATCATTCGTGACCTATGTCGGCGCACCACTGATTGCCAAGGAACAGCTCAAAGGTGTGCTGGAGATCTTCCATCGCAGTCCGCTTGATTCTGATCCCCAGTGGTTGGAGTTCCTGGAGACGATGGCCTCGCAGGCGGCCATCGCCATCGATAATGCATCCCTTTTTGATGATCTGCAGCGATCCAACCTGGAACTGACCCTGGCATACGATACCACGCTTGAAGGCTGGGCCAAAGCCCTGGAGTTGCGCGATGAGGAAACCGAAGGCCACACCCGCAGGGTTACTGAGATGACGCTCGAATTAGCCCAAATGATGGGTATCAACGGCGATGAAATCGAACATATCCGCAGGGGCGCTTTGTTGCATGATATCGGCAAGATGGGCATTCCCGACAGCATCCTGCTCAAGCCAGGTAAACTTACCGAAGTAGAGTGGGAGATCATGCGCCAGCACCCGGTTTATGCGCACGATTTCATCTCTCAGATTGATTACCTGCACCCGGCGATGGATATACCTTATTGTCATCACGAAAAATGGGATGGCTCTGGGTACCCGCGTGGATTACGAGGAGAGAGCATACCTTTGTCAGCGCGCATCTTTGCGGTGATCGATGTCTGGGATGCGCTCAGTTCTGATCGACCTTACCGTAAAGCCTGGGAGCAGGACCGTGTGAAAGCGCATATTATAGAAGGAGCGGGATCGCATTTTGATCCCGCTGTAGTTGAGATATTTTTACAGATGATCTCTTGATGATCTTTAGGATTACTCTACCCTGTGGGGGTTTGAGTGGCTTCGTTAGGGATGGTTTTTGTTCCCAAAGATTGGCTAATAAACCAAAAGGCACCCAAGAGACCAATCAAGCCGCCGCCATACCAGATTGCCTGGGGGCTGATCTGATCATTGAGAAAGCCTCCCACCACTGGGCCAATTCCCGTAGCGACGCCCCAGCCTAAAGAAAAGACACTCATATAGCGGCCCCGCATATCGGCAGGCGCCAGGTCTGCCACATAAGTTGTCGCCATGGGTACCAGGATCATCTCTCCAATGGTCAGAATGACAATGCTGACCCAGAAATCCCAAAAGCTATTCCCAAAGGCAATACTGCCCACGCCCAGGGCATAGATTGTTGCTCCCAGGGATTGCATCCAAAGAGATGGTTTGTGCTTGGTGATATTGGTGATGTACATCTGCAAAGCGACTACCATCAACGCATTGGTCATGGGTATGAAGCCGTACTGGCTTTCGGGGATATTGAAATTGTCTTTACCGTATACGGCCAGCAATACCCACATAATCGCGCCGCAAATTTGTGTCAGGGTAAATGCACCGACAAATACCAAAAACTTTTTATCTTTGAAGATTTCGCGGAAACCTGCTCTCTGAGATGATTGTTTGCTTTCTTCTTGAACTGCACCTTTCTCCAAGGTCTCTTTTAGAAAGAATGCAGTGATCAGTCCGAAAGTGACTAAGCCAAGGGTGGCAATCACGAAGGTGACATTATACGAGGCTGCTGCGACAAAGCCCCCAACCGCAGGCCCAATGGCAATACCGATGTTTTTGCTCAGCCTGGAAAGGGCGTAAGCGTCGGCGCGCTTGCCTTGAGGGATAATGTCTGCGATCATGGCATCGGCACCCACGCGATAAAGAGGGTTTGCTAACCCTCGGACCAGCATCAGGATCACAAAATCAAGCATGGAGTCAGCGAAGATCATGGCCAGGTATGAAATCCCAGTGACCATCAGACCGACGACCATGGTGCCCTTGCGCCCTGTACGGTCGGTGATTGGACCCGCAATGAAAGTTGCCAGTAAACCCGCAGTAGCATTAACCGTCATCAAACTGGCAGTGGCAGTCATGGGAAGTTCAAGCCGCCCGCTGACATAGATCATTAGATAAGGCCAGATCATGCTGACACCAGCGAAACTAATTAGCATACCCCAAAAGAGCAGCCAGAATTGTCTTGGATAATCAGCGTAATTGATGCGTAAGAGTTTTTGCATGGTTCCCTACAAAATGGGTGACAGTCACCTGGATGGCAGTGACTGTCACCGACAAGGCATTTTACCATCTCGTCGGCTATCTCAGTTATAATATTCGCTGGTTCCACGGGAATTCCTAGAGACCCTATTTGCTCAAATTTTAGAATGAACCATGAGGAAAAATAATGACGCATATTCTTGTAACAAACGATGATGGTGTTACAGCTCCCGGCCTATTAGCACTGGCTAGAGAGATGAGAAATCTCGGCCAAGTGACCATCTTAGCTCCGGACAAAAACTGGTCTGCCTCGGGGCATGTAAAAACCATGCACCGACCATTACGAGTCAAAGAAGTTCAGTTAGAAGATGGCATAACCGCTCTGGCCAGCGATGGTGCACCTTCTGATTGTGTTGCCTTAGCCAAATTAGGTTTGGTCGAAAAGAAGATCGATGTGGTTGTTTCCGGAATAAATCCCAATGCCAATTTCGGCCACGACGTCACATATTCAGGCACTGTCACCGCGGCGATGGAGGCCGTGATTGGTGGGATTCCTGGCGTTGCCGTTTCGTTGGATTCGCCCGATAATCATTTGGGTGTAATAGATTATGGGCCGGCAGCAAGGTATGCGCGCCGGATTGTTGAGAAATTACTTAACCAAGGTTTCCCTGAAAAAACGGTTATCAATGTCAATGTCCCATATTTGCCGGACGAAGAGATAAAGGGGTTGCAAATAACCCGCCAAGGAATGCGCGTTTATCTCGATCAATTGGATCAGCGTGAAGATCCACGCGGCCGAGCGTATTATTGGATTGGCGGTGATGCGCCAAGCGGTGTGCGCAAAGATGGGACCGATTATGGGGCATTGAAGGCTGGCTACGTTTCACTCACCCCCATACAGCTAGATTTGACCAATTATCAGGTGATGGACGAGATAGCAGAAATTGATTGGGGGGGATTGAGAAGATCCAATTTTCAACTGAATAGCAAATGAGCCGCTGCCCCAGCCAGTACAGGCACAACCAACCCTAGTCCCCAACGGATGGCTGTAAAACGCCAACCCATAAAGGGCAGCTCAAAGGTAATCGTCAGCAACGCCTGTGTCGCCCAACTGGTGACCAGCGTCACTGCGGGCCCTAAACCCGCGCCGGCGCCGTAAAAAACGGCAATTAAGGGAAAAACAACATAAGGTCCGCCGGGGAGCAGCATGCCAATGATCTCCGCCAGGAATAATCCCCTCCAACCGGAATCGGGTCCGATCCACTCCTGAACCAGTTGCGTGGGCGAGAGAACGTTGACATACCCTACAATGATAAAGGCAACAACTAATAACGCCGCATTACGCTTGGCCGTATTCCATGCCAGCGCAGCTCCTTTTCTCAGACTCTCATCTTTTCGCGTCCAGGCATAGATTACAAGCCCCCCTGTGATGATCCAAAGTGTAATGATGGCGGTATTCATAAGGCTAATAGACCCTAAAGGTCTCTCAGACCTTTAGGGTCTGATTCTTTTGCTGTGGGTCGAATTTGTGAAATCAATTTGCCGAACATCATCTCAGCCACAAACCCCAGCAAGGGTGGAATGGCGAAGGTTACGATATAGCGAATAATCGTAATTTGGGGACCGAGTAATGCGATCTCGACAGGAATACGCGATATTGACCAAAGGTTTTTGGCAGTTATGAAGGCTACCAATACGCCCAGACCAGCGCCTGTGTTAAGTAAAGCTGCAGCAATAGGGTAGTAGACATATGGACCCCCAGGGATCAGCGCGCCGCCCAAGCAGGCCAATGCGATTCCGCGCCAGCCGGATTCTGATCCCAACCAGCGTGTTACGGCATCTTCAGTCACCAAGGCCTGGATCAGGCCCGCGGTAAGGAATGCGGCGATCAACAGGGGCAATACCTGCAACAACAGTTTCCCTGCACTGTGGATGCCATTTTGGGCTAACTCAAAGCCTCCCTGGCGCCAGGCCAGGAAAGCCAACAGAACAGCCACGAGTGCCAGGAAAATAGGTGTGAAATCCAGCTTTTTTGTTTTCATCAATTATCTGGGAGCAGGTGTTCAAAGCGCCAGTTTGTGCCGTCGCTTGTTTGTGTTGAGGCTAACCCAATGATTTGAAACCAGGTTTTTCCCGGCCGAAGGGGAAATGGGTCGCCCTCGGAGTTCACTAATCTAATCAAGCCATCCTCGGATATACTGCCCCAGTTGATTTCGTAGGCTCGCCTGTCGCGGAACAGATACGCCTCGCCATAACTGAGCAGGTTTATCTCCCACATCTCTGGCGTGCGCAGGTAGGCATTGTGGAAGGCGAAAATAACTACGACATTGTCAGCGCGAATGGGTTCTCCAGTTACCTGATCGGTGAGTACATCATAGATTTCGCCATCCCCGTTGGATGTATCATCATAGGTGTCTTGGTAGCGCATGTACTGCCCGTAGGCTGGATCGTAAACCCAGCGGTTGTAGAAACCTGGGCTGTAGCGGATCGTGACACTGTTCCCGCAGGAATATCCATCTTCTGGCGGGTCCGCCTGGAAGAAAAGTCCATCCAGGTTTTGACGTGAATTGTCAACCTGTTTCTCGATGAAATGCTCTCTTAAAACTGCCGTATTTGTGATCAGGTGATTGGAGCCATCAGGGTCAATGCGGCAGAGGGGGAAATCTACAGACGGAGGGCAGGCGGCATCCGATATGGACTTAAAGCGCTTCCCAAATCCCGTATCGAATATGCGCCACAGCACGCGAGCATCTGCACTGCCGTATGCGAAGAATGATTTATACATCTGAAGGATGTGTTCGTCGGTAAAGCGTGCAGAACGGATCGGACCGGCGTTAGGAGCATCCTGACCGTAGAATATGGCATTGAAGCGCGTGCGCCAGCTTTCGTGATAGTACTCATATACATGGTCTGCGAAAGAAAGCCCCCATTGTGGCCGCACATTGCGTGGAGCGTTGGAAATTTTTACAGCTATAGGACGTCGATCCAAAAGACTAGCGTCTGCAACGGCCAGACCAGTCAAAGGATTGATATCTTTGGGGAAATGCATGGGCCCATAGCCCTCAGCCGGATAATTTTCCAGGGGGCTGGGGGTATTGGTCACAGTCGCGGAAAACGTGGCAGTTGGTTCATTTGTGGGAGTGGCAGGGACTTGTGAGGGTGTGATTGTTGCTGGCACCTCTGTGGGGGCAGAAGTATTAGTTTGGGTAGCAGTATCCACCTTGGGGGCGGCAGATGTTCCTGTTGGGGACGTCGCTATTCCAGGATCACAGGCACTAAGCACAAATATCAGTAAAACCAAAAACTGCAGGACGATTTTTTTCATAAATGTTATTGATCAAAAGTGTTCTGGTCAATGAAAGCTTGAACAGATCGGCAATTGTGTCATTCCGAGCGCAGCGAGGAATCCCTGTAGAGAAGTGAAATTTAATACCTGAATAGGAACTTTTTCGCGTTTGGTTCCAGGGAAACCTCGCTACGTGTGCGTAACATGAGTTAATAAAACGATATGAATATCCGATATTCACCATAAAACACACAATGCTTAATCATCCGGATCAGGGGGACGGGCAAACTCGAAAACAAATGTCTGGTCAAGTTGTATGACTTCTGAAGTTCTGTTGATCACCTGGAAGAAGGTCACGCCGGGCTTCATGGGGAAACTTCTCCCATCGGAACTGATGATGGCAATGGGCTTGTTTTCGGCATAGCGATGCCATCGGGCGCGATATAGTTTGTTGTCACGAAATACAAAGGCGTCGCCACTGCCGGTGAGATCGATGCTGAATACTTCGGTGTCGGAAGACTTGTGATAATAATCGTGTGTCACCATCAAAATGATCAAATTGGATGCTGTGATAGGTTGTCCCGTGTGCGCATCCATGTGCAACTCGTACTTCCCGCTGGCCCCATCGACATTGTCAACGCTGCCTTGATAACGCACATATTGCTCGAGGTTGGGATCATACACCCAACGAGCGTAGTTCGCATACGAGTATGTGACGTAGACATCATCCGCTTCACTGAAATCGCGCCCACTGATAGATGAGAAAAAGTTCCCAGAAAGATCCTGGCGGCTGTCATCGAGCCCGCGGTTTTTGATGAGCGCATGCACCTGACTGGTGTTGCCGAAAAGGTTGTTGTAAGAACTAATGCGTTCATCGCGGCACAGCGGCGGGCAAAATTGCTCCACAACAAAGTAACCGGTATCGACTTCTTTTTCTTCGTAATAGTCGGCTATCCACTTAAGGCGGGACAGCAGCGGTAGCCAAAGGATCGTGGCTGATG
>CAYQQX010000008.1:0-64261 GCA_964419495.1 uncultured Anaerolineales bacterium | reverse complement strand
TAGCATCTTTGGCACGTTCTTCTCCGGCAACATAACTGGGAATTAAGAACTCTTGCCCATAGGCGGTTACCGAGAGCTTATTGGCGCTGCCCCCATCGGGAATATCTTTAGCCTGCTTCTCAATACCCTTCAAAATAATTATCAATGGAACAACAAATGCCATCCAACAAATGAACCACCGCTAACATCCCTGACATGCAGGGCAAAACCGTCATCATCACCGGCGCAAACAGCGGCATCGGCTACGAGGCTGCCCGGGCGCTGGCTGTCAAAAACGCCACGGTGATCCTGGCCCGCCGCAGCCTGGAAAAGGGAGAAGCTGCCCTGCAGAAGATCCAGACTGAAACTCCCCAGGCGAATCTCAAATTGATGGCGCTCAATTTGGCGGATCTGTCTTCAGTACGCCAATTCGTGGGCAATTTCTGCTCGAATTACGACAAGCTGGACATCCTGGTCAACAACACCGGGGTGATGGCCGTCCCCTACCAGAAGACCGTCGATGGCTTCGAGATGCAGTTTGGGGTCAACCATTTGGGTTACTTCGCCCTGAACAGTTTGTTATTAGATCTCATGAAAGATAATGAAGGGTCGCGAGTGGTGACCATTAGCAGTTACGCCCACCGCTACGGCTGGATGCGTTTCAACAATCTGAACGACGAGCGTTTCTAATACCGTTGGCTGGCCTACTGTCAGAGCAAACTGGCCAACTTGCTCTTCGCTTACGAACTGCAGCGCAGGCTCTCAAAAAGTGGAGCCAAAACGATCAGCTTAGGTGCGCATCCCGGCTGGACGTCCACGGAATTACAGCGTCACGCCAGCTTCTTCAATTTTCTCAATCCTTTGATTGGGCAATCCGCGGAGATGGGCGCGCTACCAACCCTGTATGCCGCCACTGCGGAGGGTATTGAAGGGGATGAGTATATTGGGCCGAATGGGTTTTTGGGTCAGCGTGGGTATCCGCACAAGATCAATCCCGGACATCCGACACGTAATAAGAAATTGGGCAAACGATTATGGTAAGTTTCTGAAGAAATGACCGGGGTGAAATACGATGTTTAAGTAGAGACATTCTACGAAGGCGTGCAAAGCCAGGCGGGGCGAAGGATCTCAGATCATCTATGTACAAAAAAGAGCCCAATAGTTGAACACTATTAGGCTCTCATCTCAATATACCAACCACCCTCACTAGTCGAGGGCACAAATCGTACAAATAATTCTTTACAAAGTGCGCAGCATAACGGTGCGACTGTCGCGCAAACGGCTGCTGATTAATTCAGTGAGTCTCTTCATCACAGTGTAGGCAGTTGGGGGATCTTGCTGCAGTATATCTAAAATCTTTTCGCCTGGAATTGTCAGCACTTTGGAATCTACATCACATTGAGCAAAGGCCGTGAAACGGTATGGGGTCACAATCGAAGACCAACCAAAGACAGTGCTGGGTGCATTCACAACCGAAACTGTGACAGTGGTGGGCTTGGATGTCAGGCTGACGCCCATGCTGATTTTCCCATCTAAGAGAATATACAAATATTCCGCCTCTTGCGCTTCATCGAAAATCAAATCCCCTTTGGAAAATTCCCTCTCTTTGGCAAATTTAGCCATGCGACCTACTAATTCATCAGAAAGGAATTCAAACAAATGGGTTTCGCGAATAATTTTCTTGTAATCCATGATCTACCTCTTTTTTAAAAAATCATAAATTCTCATTGGTATCTGCTGTCAATAACAATTTGATTATACCGAATTAAAACATAATATGGAGCTAAAGTTTCAACAAAAATCACTATACTCCTTATCAGGGTATCTAATGATTTTCTATAAGTATTATTCCATCTTGTCCACTCTTACCCCAGTGACTTTAGTTTCGGGATCTTGGCTACGGGATCTAGTGCCGGTTTGGTGATCTCGTTGGTAGGGCTTTCGTGGTAGTGGAAGGTCATCGAGCAGACCCCCGAAGGACAGCTATATGTATCCTGGGCGCCCACTTTGATCTTACCGCGGCGAGAGTAGACTTCAACCCATTTGCTATCTTCAATGCCAAACTGCTCCGCATTCTCCGGGCTGAGTTTGAGGCATTCGTTGCTGTTATAGACTATTTATCAACTCAGCCATTTTTGCAACTGCGAAATCGTTTTTGTAAATTCAGTCAAACTGGATGCTGATTTAAGCTGATTTTGAAATATTCCGCTTGAAATTCAATCGCAATTCCTGTATAGTTAATGTGCGCTTTCTTTTTCTTTTCAATTCAGTGTAGCACCATTCGCATAGGAGGTAAAATGACTTCACACTACTCTCTCAAACGGTATGCCTTTTTTGCCACCCTTGATGATGTCTTTATTAAAAAAATTCAGATGCTTGGAGAAACTAAGGAACTAGCAACTGATGAATGGTTATTTAAGCAAGAAGAATCAGCCAATGATATCTATCTGATCACTGAAGGAAAAATCGCATTGACGATCATGTATCGTGATCATATCATTGATCGGATGAACCCATACATGCGGGGGGAGATCATCGGTTGGTCTGCTTTGGTAAAACCCCATATCTATACCATGGGGGCCATATCAGAAGGACCCTCAAAGGTGATTGGTTTTAATGGGAAAAAGATGTTGGCCTTAATGGATGAAAACAAAGATCAGGGGTATGTGCTTCTGCAGAACCTGACTGAAATCATCGGTGGAAGACTGATCAATCGCAATATTCAATTGATGAGCATAAGAACTTAATCTTCTCTTATACAACGAGTTCAATTAGTTCAAAATATGCGCTAATGATCAATTGTGGTTCATCTACTTTTTCCAGTATTTCCTCAGGAATTGGTAGTGAATTGTAACGAAGATCAAGGTATTTTAATTTTCTTAGATCTTTTATTTCTAAAGGCAACCTCTCGAGCTGGTTGCAGCTAATGTCTAGATGAGTCAAATTTGTTAAGCTGCCAATTTCAGGGGGCAACTCGGTGATTTCATTATAGAAAAAAATTAGCCGAGAAAGATTAGGTAACTCAACTACTTCGGAAGGCACTGAAGACAAAAGATTATCAATGACAATTAATTCTTCCAAGTGAGTCAACTCAAACACTTCTTGCGGTATTTCAGTAAGCCCCAACTTTTCTAAAACCAACCAGGGGCGATTATAAATAGAAGCCTCTTTAATCCTTTTTGCGGCTTGGTATTGAGTCCAGGGTTTATAGACCATAGAAAATTTCCTCATATTTTTCGTGTTATAAATAACTCTCTGAAAAAGCATCCACTTGATCCATAGAAAAAACAGGACCGTCGACGCAAATCAATGTTTTGTCTATGTTACATCTGCCACATTTGCCTATCCCACAATGCATCCTTGCTTCCAGAGTAACATACTGCTGCCCTCCAATAAATCCAATCTCATTCAGCAACTTGCTAACGTAGTAAATCATGATTGGTGGACCACAAACAATTGCCACAGTGTCTTTAGCAGATGGAGCAACCTTTTGGATCAATTCTGTAATCAAGCCTTCATCATGTTCCCAGTTATCATCAGCCTGATCCACTATGAGATGCAAATTGGTGTTATTGCTCTCCTGCCATGATTCATATTCATCATGAAAGACATGCAGAGAAGGGTCTCTGGCAGCCATCAGAATATTCAATTCTCCATATTTTTCTTGATTATCCAGCACCGAATGGATCACTGGGCGTAATGGAGCAGCCCCAATACCGCCACCAATTACCAGAAGGTCTTTACCTTCAAACATTGTCATCGGGAAAGCATTTCCTAAGGGCCCTCGGATACCAACGTGGTCACCTTCAGACATTTCATGCAAGGCAGTTGTAACTGATCCTAAACGTTGAACAGCAAATTCAAGGATATTTCCTCGATCAGAAGTCGATGCGATTCCAAAAGGAGCCTCACCGGTCCCAAAGGCAGAGATGAATGCAAACTGTCCGGGCTCGTAATTCTTAAAATGTTGACCAGCACCATTTTCCAATTCAACACCAAACATTTTAATTTCCGGTGCAAGGTCTTGAACTTGAACTAATTTCCCTATCAATGGTTGCAATGAGTCATTCCCTGGTCTCTGGATCATATTGCCTCCACTTCCATTAAAGCCCCCATTATCTCTGTGATATCAATATTAACCGGGCAAGCAGAGATACATCGCCCACACCCGGTACATGCTTGCGGGCCGTATTGCTCTGCATAATATTTCAACTTACACAAAATTCGGTTGCGAAGTCGGTCGGCCTTAATCTCTCTGGGATTATGTCCTCCAGCAATCTGTCTATATGCATGGCTACTACAGCTATCCCAACACCGCAACCTGATGCTCTGGTTTTTGCCATTCGCGGAAGAAAGGTTCTCATCCTGAATATCAAAACAACGACAGGTAGGACAAACATAGGCACATATTCGACAACTTAAACACCGCTCGCCTTCCTGCATCCATAATTTTGAAGCAAAAATGTTTTGAATGTTTTCAACTTCTGGAACTTCAACCACGCTTTGAATGGGCGGTTTTGGTTTGTCTATAGCCTTATCGCTCAACTCTATACCATCTAGCAAATTTGCCCCGGCATCACTCATAACCTCGACCAGATAGCCATCATCAACCACTGTCAGCATAATATCCATACAACTCGGATCATCAGGCATGCCTCCCATGCTTGTGCAAAAACATGTATCCAACATTTCAGAACAAGACAGCCCAATCAATACTGAATTATTCCTTCGCGCAGCGTAGTAACTATCAATAGGATCTGTATGGAAGAACATTGAATCTAGTGCTTGCATCCCACGAGCATCACAAGGTCGCACCCCAAAAATAACGGTTTTCTCGTTTGAAATATTTTCATGAACCGTTAAATTTTTGTCGCTCTCTTTTATAACCATCAATGTTTCGGTCTGTGGAAAAACCACCTCTTTCACAGATTTACCCGGACGTGTGAAGTTCCAGAAAATATCCTCCACATGCTCTATCTCTTGATATAGCTCCACTCCCCCAACCAACACAGGGGCATATAAAATCTGCTCATTCAATATATTCTGCAACAAAGCGATTAACTCATGACTTGATATGAATTTCATGCTTTTTGTTCCTTTTCAAGGGTGGGCCCAATAATTGGAGAGAGCAACACTTCATTTCCAGCAATATAATCGAATTGAGCCTGGAGCTCTTTTGCCAGGGTTTGGTTTAATAAGCTGATGGGTATTTCCATTGGACAAACTCTCTCACACTCATTGCACCCCACACAACGACCAGCCAGGTGCATCGCTCGTCCAAGATGAAAGGCCCTTTTTTCTTTTATTCCAGTTTTCATTCCAACCCACAAAGAATCATCACGTTCATACAGACAAGTGGGGCAATTACATAAAGGGCATACCTGGCGGCAGGCATAACATCGGATACAGCGATCGAATTGTTCTATCCAAAATTCAGCCCGCTCTGGAGGAAGCAACTCTTCGATCTCCGCCAAAAACTTGTTTCCATTCAAGCTCGTAGAATCAATTGCCTCTGTATCTAAATCACCAATTAGAAAATCATAGACATTCGGTTTTTGCTGACTGCACGCTATGCAGCGACTCTGTTTTCCCCCGTCATCATCTAACATCCCATTACATACCATCCCAATGATATGAACTTGTTGGCGAACGATCTTATTTTCGGCCAAAAGCATATTAACCGATTTTGCGTCACACGGCTTTAATACGACAGCAACCCGCTCTTTTTCTTCAGATAATTTTGAAGGCAAGTAGGTGGTAAGATTATGTGTACAATTTTGATTCCACACCAATTTCCTCACTTCATCAGGCTCATAAATGAACGCTGGCCTCGTCCATTGACGTGGACCTACTTCATATCCAATTATGCAGTCAACCTGTCCGGAAGAGATGATGTTGTTTGCGTGTTCTTGAAGCAAATCTATGCTCATATAATTAGACCTCCTGCTCAAATACCTCGCCAACCAAAGCAGCATAAAATTCATCTCGGTAGGCATCACCCCAATTGTTAGCCCCCAATTCACGGATAGTATCAGTGAATTCGGTAACTATCCTGGAAAAACGATCCCCTTCCGAAGCGGAAACCCAGTCCAAACGTAAGCGCTCTGGTTCTAAGCCTACGAAAGATAATAAATTCTTTAGCACAGGTATCCTTTTTGCAGTACGATGGTTGCCAGTATCATAATGACATTCACCAATATGGCATCCTAATACAATCACCCCATCTGCACCTTCATCAAATGCCCGAATGACCAGTTCAGGGGGAACGCGTCCTGAACATGGTGTCCGGATTGCGCGAATATTCCAGGGAGAAGCCTTGCGAGATGTCCCTGCCAGATCAGCACCCGTATAGCTACACCAGGTACATAGAAATGCAATAATTTTTGGTTCAAACACAATTCAGCTCCTACCTCAATAAAGCATCTAACTCAGCAATCAGATGTTCATCTTCATAATGAATTAAGCTCATAGCTTTGTTTGGGCATGTTGCCGCACAGGTGCCACATCCTTTACACTGGTACGGATTCACACTCGCTACATTTTCATTTAGTGCGACAGCTTCATATGGACAGGCAGAAACACATTGCCCACAACCAGCACAAATGCTGGCTGTCACCCTTGCAACAGATGGGTCTAGCAAAACATTGCCCTGGTCAATCAAAGATAAGGCTGCTGCCGCAGTAGCTCCTGCTTGAGCAACACTATCGGGGATATCTTTAGGGCTTTGGCAGGCTCCGGCCAGAAATATCCCATCGGTAGAGGTTTCAACTGGACCCAGCTTTGGATGTTTTTCTAAGAAAAATCCATCAGGGCTGCGACTGACCCCAAAAATACTGGCAACTTTTGCCGTATCATCTTGTGGCTCAAAACCAGTCGCCAAGATCACCATATCCGCTTCTACAGAATCTGGTTCGTCATAAAAATTCTCGTCCCACTGTACTAACAAATTCCCATTCTGCTGACTAACATTGTTAACCAAACCGTGATAGAAATTCACACCCTCATCGGACACTCGATTATAAAACTCTTCATAACCCTTACCAAATGTCCGCATATCGCGATAAATTTCAAACACTTCTGCATCCACATATTCATGGACAAGTTGTGCCAATTTCAAGGAATACATACAACAAGCCCTTGAGCAATACTTATGGTATTTTTCGTTCCTGCTGCCGACACAATGTAAGATCGCAACTCGTTTTGGCGGTTTCCCTTTACTGGTTAAGACCTGACCCTTGGTTGGACCACTTGGGTTGATTAAGCGTTCAAATTCCAAGGCAGTTATCACATCTGGCAAGTCTGCTCCATATTCTGGCGCTTTCTTAGCGTCAAAATCTTTAAAGCCAGTTGCCAGGATAATCGCACCAACCGTATAATCTTCTACCTTGTCTCTCATTTCCTGATCAACAGCCCCTTTTTCACAAGCCGAAACACATTCAAGGCATTCTGCGCATACGCCGCATTCAAGGCACCTAGAAGCCTCAGTCAATGCTTCCACTTCAGAGAAAGCAAGATCAACCTCATTGAAATTATTTTCCCGCTCTATGGGTGGTATGGATTTTGTAGTTTGCCTTGGTTTTTCTGTAACAATGCCTTGGGATATCTTTTGCTCAATTTCATCAGGCTCAAGTCGGGCAACTTCTTCGTGCAATTGTGGTTCAGGTATCCCTTCTTCTCCTCGCAAATATCGGTCAATACATCGAGCTACATGATGTCCTTCACCAATTGCGTCTACGACAAATGAGGTTGCACCTTGTCTGGCATCTCCAGCTACAAATACACCTGGGTGTGTTGTCATCAAATTTTCATCCGCCAGAATTCCTTTGGGATACTGCGTATTAATGCTGCCTTCCCAAGGTAAAAACGAGTAATCTGGCTGTTGGCCCAAAGCCCAAATCACAATGTCACCCTTGATCACATGTTCAGTACCCGGCATTTCTTGTACAATTCGACGGCCATCGACAATCCCCCCTACTTCAGCTTTCAAGCACTCGATGCCTTTGATCCTTTTCTTGTTCGCCACCACTTTTTTGAATACTCTGCTGGGTACAATTTCAACGCCTTCTTCCTTGGCAGCTTTGATTTCATGTTCCGAAGCTCGCATACCGCGGCAAACAATTTTTACCTTAGGTTTTCCCAGGCGAATTGCGGTGCGGGCAACATCCAAAGCAACATCCCCGGCACCTAAGACAATCACCTTCCTCCCGGAGAGGTTAATTTCTTCTCCCAAAAATACTCTGCGGAGGAAATCGACACTCAACCAGTTATCTGGGTGATTAGAATTACGGATTGGCAGTTTGATAGCATCATGCACTCCAGTTGCGATCAAAACCGACTCATATCCTTCTTGAAGCAAAGCAGGAATATCATCTATTCTTGTATTGAGTTGAATCTCAACCCCTTCTGCCTTGATCTGTTCGATCTCCCATTCCAACCTCTCGTAAGGTAACCGGTGCGGTGGAATCCCTACACGTATCATCCCCCCTGCTTGGGAGAAGCTATCGAAAACCTTTACACTGTGCCCCAACCGAACCAAATCTAATGCGGCAGTCAGCCCAGCCGGTCCAGCACCAATAATGGCAATCCGTTTCCCAGTGGGTTGGGGTTCCTTTTCAAAAGGTGTACCTACACGCGATTTGTCTTCCATTGAGGCCAATTCATCCCTATGGTCATAGGCCCAATCGGCAACAAATCTTTTAATGGCCATAATGTTTACGGGTTCATCATAATCACTCCGGCTGCATTCATCTTCACATTTTCGGTTGCACACTCGACCGCACACTGAAGGGAATGGGTTCTCCCGCCGGATGGCCCAGTAGGCATCTGCGTAACGCTTTTGCCTGACCAAGGAAATATAGCCCATCGCTCGCTGATCCGCCGGACAAGCATCTCTGCAAGGAGCAACACCGCGTTTATCAACGACAAAAGCATTTGGTGTGGCCTGATCGGAATTCCTGAAGATCGCTTTGCGGTGGTTTAAACCTAATTCAAAAGCATTTTGAACATTCACCGGACAAACTTCAGCGCATTGGCCGCAGCCTGTGCAGAGATCCTCATGAACATATCGGGGTTTTTGGCGAACCTTAACTTGGTAATTTCCTACATATCCAGAAACAGATTCAACTTCACTGAATGTTAGCAGTTCAATGTTTTTGTGGCGTCCCACGGACACCATTTTGGGTGTGAGTATTCAAGCCGCACAATCGAGAGTCGGGAAGGTTTTGTAAAGCTGGGCCATATGTCCGCCAATAGCTGATTCCCGCTCGACTAGATAAACCTTCTTTCCTGCATCTGCAATCTTTAGGGAAGCTTCAATCCCAGCAATCCCACCTCCTACCACCATCACACTGGATGCCATTTCAACTGAACGGGGATCTAATGGTTGATGATAATACACGCGCCGTACGGCAGCATCCACCATTTTTTGGGCTTTCTTCGTCGCCATTTTCTGGTCGTTTATCACCCAGGAGCATTGTTCGCGGATGTTCGCCATCTGAAAATAAAATGGATTTAGCCCGCCTGCTTCCAATGCTTTTCTAAAAGTAAATTCATGCATCAAGGGTGAACAGGATGCAACCACCACCCGATTCAGTTTATGTTTTTTTATATCTTCTTTGATCAAATCCTGACCTGGATCTGAGCACATGTAGCTATATTCGCGCGCCAGTACAACATTCTTTAATTTCTTGGTGTCGGCAACCACCTCTTCAACATCTACCGTATCCGCTATATTGGTACCACAACGGCAGATATATGCACCAATGCGAGGTTTTGATCGATTCATACCATTGTCTCCTCAACAAGTCCCATCTTGAGTAAACCTTCAATTTCAGCGATGATCTGGTCGTTTGTAAAGCCATGCTGTCTGGCAACGCCAGCTGGGCAAGCGGCCACGCATGTTCCACACCCTTTGCAAGAGATCTCATTAATTTGAGATACTTTGTGGCCATTGGAGGTAACCACATCAATTGCATGATAAGGGCAATTATTGGCACATATCAGGCAGCCACTGCATTTTTCAGGATCAATATAAGCGGTGTAGGGTTCTAAGGTTACAGATCCAGCATCCATCAAAGCCAGAGCAGCCGCCGCGGCCGCACTTCCATGGGCCACTGAATCCGGGATGTCCTTTGGACCTTGGCATGCTCCCGCCAGGAATACACCATCTGTTGCTGTTTCAACTGGGGCTAATTTGGGGTGTTTTTCCTGGAAAAAACCATCTGGGCTAAGGCTTACTCCAAATGTGCTGGCGACCGTCTTTTGATCGGTTTGTGGTTCAAAGCCTGTACTGAGAATCACCATGTCTACCTTCTCAGCTTGGTTTTCACCTGTAAATAAATTTTGAGTTTCAACGGTTAGCTGGTTTTCAACCTTGGAAACCTGAATATCTCTGTCGTAGCGTACAAACTCAACCTGTTCTTCTCTCACCTTCTCATAAAAAGATTCATACTCTTTACCAAAAGCGCGCATATCACGGTAAAACTCAACCACCTCAGCTCCAATCACAGACCTGACCAGGTGAGCCAGTTTTAACGAATACATACAGCAAGCTCGCGAACAGTATTGATTCTTATCCCCGCGACTACCAACACAATGAATAATCGCAACCCGCTTTGGTTTATCTCCATTGGAGAGATGCACCTCACCTAAAGTTGGTCCGCTGGTATTGATCAGGCGTTCAAATTCTCTGCTAGTCAATATATTTCCATAAGTACCATAGCCATAATGAGGGGATTCAGAGGGATCAAAATCTTTGAAACCGGTAGCTAAAACTATGGTACCAACGTCAATTTCAATAATTTCATCAGTTTGCTCAAAATCTATAGCATCCCTCTGACAAAATTTTTCGCAGGCTTTACATTTTCCATTCTTGAAATATGCGCAATGCTCTTTATCAATAACGGGTATTTTGGGCACAGCCTGGCTGTAATGAAAGTGAATAGCAGGTCTGTTGCTAAGACCATATTCAAATTCGTCCGGTATATTTTTCCACGGACATTTTTCAACACAGGTACCGCAGCCATTGCATAATTCTCTATTTACATATTTCGCCTTTTTACGAATTTTTGCTTTGAAATTACCCACGACCCCAGAGACACTCTCTACTTCGCTGTAAGTAAGCAGTGTGATGTTTTTGTGGCGTCCCACGGACACCATTTTGGGTGTGAGTATTCAAGCCGCACAATCTAACGTTGGGAAGGTTTTATATAATCTTGCCATATGCCCACCTATCCCAGATTGCTTCTCTACCAGGTAAACTTTCTTCCCTGAATCTGCAATTCGTAATGCAGCCTCAATTCCGGCTATTCCAGCCCCAACTACTAATGCAGATTGCTTCACATCCGATTGGCGTTCTTCCAAAGGCAAATGTTCAATAACACGATTGACAGCAGCATATACAAGATCTTTTGCCTTTTTGGTTGCTAACACAGGATCAGAAGAATGCACCCAGGAGACATGCTCTCGGATATTGGTCATTTGGAAGAAAAATGGATTTATTCCAGCTTCTGAACAGGCGGTTTTGAATGTGCTTTCATGCATCATTGGTGAACAAGATGCCACCACTACGCGGTTAAGGTCATGTGCTTCGATATCCCCTTTTATCATTCCCTGACCAGGATCGGAACACATATAGGAATATTCTCGCGCAACTGCCACACAAGGTAAATTGGAAACAAAATCTACAACTTGTTCAACATCTACAATACCCCCAATGTTGGTTCCACAACGACATACATAGACACCCACTCGAACTTCCTGCTGTTGATGCGAGCCATGTACTCCCATGAAGGGATTTTGAGCTTCCATGAAAACCAACCTCCCATGAAGATGTGAGCTCCCCTAGATTGGTTCTTTCAACCTGCAAACAAGCCGATTATTACTTAGTGAGGTTCATAGAATCTACGGTGAGCTATAATGATGTGAATAACAGTAATATTGACGGATTTCAACCAATATGACATGTGACAAATATCACAAACTAAAAGGACAACTGTACCATTCGTGATTATTTTCACATCAAGAGAGTGCTGATGATCATCGATAAAGCTACAAGTAGACTCAATCTCGCTTGAAACGCAATTTCACCCTTTTTCAATAAACTCCCCTATTTTCTCTTTGGTACCATATTTAACCATCGATGAGTCCACTAAAAAACGCGTGGACTCATCAGTATTCGATTGATTATGCACACCCCTCAGTTATTTATGACACTTTTTCCACTCGAACAGCAGTGACCTTAGTTTCAGGAATCTTTGCCACAGGATCCAATGCGGGATTGGTGATCTCGTTGGTGGGGCTTTCGTGGAAGTGGAAGGTCATTGAGCAGACGCCCGAGGGACAGACATCCGTGACCTGGGCGCGAACTTTGATTTTCCCTCGTCGCGAATATACCTCGACCCACTCACCATCTTCGATACCGAACTGTTCTGCATCTGCCGGGCTGAGTTTCAGCCACTCATTGCTGTCCAACTCTTCTAAGCCAGCTACGCGCCGGGTCATTGTCGCAGAGTGATAATGATACAGACTGCGGTCGGTTGTGAGGATCAATGGGTATTCAGCATCTGCGATTTCGGCTGATTTCTTGTATTCCAAGGGGACGAACTGGCCCTTACCGTTGGGGCGGGCAAATTTACCCTTGTGCAGGTACTGCGTCCCTGGGTCGCTCTCATCGCGGCAGGGCCACTGCAAGCCGACTTCTTCGATGCGTTCGTAAGAGATTCCGCCATAAATGGGGGTCACTGAAGCGATCTCGTCCATGATTTCCGAAGGTTCTGAGAAATCAAAGCCAGGCTCGCCCATCTTTTGAGCGATCTGGCTGGTGATCCACCAATCGGGTTTGGAATCCCCCCGCGGTGGGATCGCTTTGCGAACCCGCTGGACGCGGCGTTCGGTGTTGGTGTTGGTTCCATCCTTTTCCGCGAAGGAGGCTGCAGGCAGCACCACATCTGCGAGTTCAGCCGTTTCCGAAAGGAAAATATCCTGGGCCACGAAAAACAGGTCGGGATTTTCGATGGCTTCGCGAACATGTTTGGCATTGGCCTCAGTCAGAAGCGGGTTTTCCCCAACCATGTACAGAGCCGTAACTTTGCCATCATAAATGGCATCGAAAATTTCGGTATGGGTCAGGCCAATTTCATCGGAGAGTTCCACACCCCAGGCCTTTTCAAACTTGGCCTTGTTTTCGGGGAGTGTGACGTTCTGGTAGCCAGGATAGACATTGGGCAATCCCCCCATGTCGCAGGCGCCCTGCACGTTGTTCTGGCCGCGCAGCGGATTCACTCCGGTGGACTCTTTGCCAATATTGCCGGTTATCATTGCCAGGTTGGCAACTGCCATCACATTGTCGGTACCATGAGTGTGTTGGGTAATCCCCATGGCGTAGAACAAAGAAGCCGGTTTATTGGTAGCGTAGGTGTGCGCCACCTTGGCAACCTGTTCCCATGGTACACCGGTAATTTCTTCCACAAATTCTGGAGTAAAGGCATCGAGTGATGCCTTGAACTCATCAAAATTCTCGCAATGTTCGTCCATGAAGGCTTGATCCTGCAACCCTTCTTCGAGAATATAGCGGCACATGCCCATCAGCAGGACGGTGTCGCTGCCAGGTTTTGGCTGAATGAAGGTATGAGCTGAACGAGCCAGATCGATCTCTTTGGGATTGGCAACCAGCAGAGTGGCTCCGTTTTGGGCCGCACGCCGCATCCGGTGTCCAATCACCGGGTGAGCGTTGGTAGTGTTAGCCCCAATCACGAAAATTGTTTTTGCGCCATCAATCTCCTTAATGGAGTTGGTCATTGCGCCCGAGCCAAATGATGTGACCAGACCGGCCACAGTAGGGCTGTGTCAAAGCCGGGCGCAGTGGTCGACGGAGTTCGTCCCCATCACTGCGCGGGTAAATTTTTGGATCAGGTAATTTTCTTCTAAGGTGCACTTGGCACTTGCCAGAGCGGCAAATTTGTCGCCTTTACTCTCAGCAAACTTGGTGGCAATTAATTCAAGCGCTTCGTCCCATTCAGATTCTACAAGCTTACCGTCTTTCTTGATCAGCGGTTTGGTCAGTCGATCAGGATGGTTGACGAAGTTGAAGCCGTAGCGACCTTTGACGCATAGACTGCCTTCATTGGTCGGGCGCTCACGGTCAGCGCGCACATTGACAACTTTGTCACCCACCACACCCAGATAGATACCGCAGCCCACCCCACAGTAGACGCAGGTTGACTGTACTTCGCGGGCGGCAAATTTGGGTGTCTTGGGAGCCAGGGCTCCCACCGGGCATCGAACAACACACTCGCCACAGGATTCACATATCGACTCAACAAAGGGTTTGTTTCCAAACGTGCCAACTGTCGTACTAACACCGCGATCAATAAATCCTAATGCTCCCAGTCCCACAATTTCGTCACAGGTCCGCACGCAGATGCCGCAGATCACACACTTATTGGGATCAAACTGGAAAAAGGGGTTGGATGCGTCGATGGGGAGATCACGTACAGTTTTGCGCAGCCGTTCCAACCGTTCTGAATCAATGCCCAGATAGGCCGAAACTGTCAGCAGGTCGCAGTCATTGGCGGCGGCGCAGGCCAGGCAGTCCATGTGGTGGTCGGCGATGAGCAGTTCCATGGCGATCTTGCGGGATTGATAAATCACCGGGCTGTCGGTCTTGACATCGATCCCTTCTCGCGCTGGTTCCAGGCAACTCATGGTCATGCTTCCGCCATCGATTTCCACACCGCATAATCGGCATGCTCCCACCGGTTTCAAGTCTGGGTGGTGGCATAGATGGGGAATATAAATATCATTGGCCAGCGCAGCGTCGAGAATATTCTGTCCATCCTGGGCAACGATCTCCTGTCCGTCAATTGTAAATTTGATTTGATTTGTCATAAGGCGGTTCCTTTAGCCTTCCACCAGTTCCACTTCGCCGGTACGTATTTCAATAGAGAAAACCTTCGGCGGGCAGACTTCGAAACACACGCCACATTTGTGACACAGCGATTGGTCAATATAGTGCAGCTCTTTTTGTTCACCGATGATGGCATTGGTAGAGCAACTCCTACGACACAGCCCGCAACCGACACAAGATTCCAAGATGTGGTAGGTGATGAGCTCCTTGCATTGCTTGGCTGGACAGGCATGGTGATGGATATGGGCCTCATACTCATCTCTGAAGTAACGCAGGGTGGTCAGTACCGGATTTGGGGCGGTTTGGCCCAAGCCACACAGGGATCCGGCTTTGATGCCCACAGCCAAATCTTCAAGGAGTTCGATATCACTGGGTTTACCACGGCCTTCCACGATGTCTTCCAGGATGTCGAGCATTTGCTTGGTACCCAAACGACAAGGCACACACTTACCGCAGGATTCTTTTTCGGTGAAATCCAGGAAGTAGCGGGCCACATCCACCATGCAGGTATCCTCGTCCATCACAACCATCCCGCCAGAGCCCATCATGGAACCAGCTTCGATCAGCGAGTCATAATCGACGGGCGTATCCAGGAAAGATTCGGGTAAACAACCACCCGAAGGGCCACCGGTCTGGACGGCCTTGAACTTCTTGTTGGGGTCCAACATTCCGCCGCCAATATCGTAAATGATCTCACGCAGCGTGATCCCCATCGGCACTTCGACCAGACCGCTGTTGGCGATCTTCCCCGTCAGGGCAAATACGGCCGTCCCTTTGGACTTTTCGGTACCAATGCTGGCAAACCAGTCGGCCCCATTATTAATGATCAGGCGGACGTTGGCGTAGGTCTTGACGTTGTTGAGCAGTGTGGGCTTGCCATAAAGCCCTTTGATTGCGGGATAAGGTGGGCGGCTGCGGGGCATACCGCGATTCCCCTCGATCGAGGTGATCAAGGCAGTTTCCTCGCCGCACACGAACGCACCCGCACCGTGGAAAATTTCAATATCGAAATCAAATTCGCCACCCATAATGCCTTTGCCAAGAAAGCCCTTTTCACGGGCTTGATCAATGGCAATTTGCAAGCGCTTGATCGCCAGGGGGTATTCAGCCCGGCAGTAGATATAGCCCTGCTTGGCACCAATGGCAAAACCCGCAATAGCCATACCTTCCAAAACAGCGTGGGGATCACCTTCCAAAACTGAGCGATCCATGAAGGCTCCCGGATCACCCTCATCGGCATTGCAAAGCACGTATTTGGTGTCGCCGGGGGCGTCCTGGGTAAACTGCCACTTGCGCCCGGTTGGAAATCCGCCACCACCGCGCCCACGCAGCCCTGAGTCCAATACTGATTGGACGATGGCTTCCGGGGTCAGATCAAATATGGCCGTTTTTAGGGCTTCATAACCGCCTACTTCCAGGTAATTGTCGATATTTTCAGGGTCGATCTTGCCACAATTTTGCAAGACCAGCCGCTTCTGTTTAGAGTAAAAGGGAATATCGTGATAGGTGGGGAGTTTTTCTTTGGTGGAGGGGTCTTTGTAAAATAATTTTTCGACCGGTTCGCCGCCATTTTTCAGTGAGTCGACAATGGGCTCAACATCTTTGGGCTTCACATTGGCGTAAAAAGTGCCCTCGGGTTCCACGATCACAATGGGACCCTGCTGGCACATGCCATGGCAGCCTGTGAATTTGACCTCGATCCCGCTGTCGTCCAGTCCTGTTTCTAGTTCAGTCTGGATATCGCCCGATTTGGCCGATTCACACCCGGTCCCCCGACAAATGAGAACGGAATTGTTATTTGCCATTTTTACCAGCCTCCGCTTTCAAAAGTTTGCGGACCTTATTCTTCGTCAGGTTACCGTGAACTTCTTCGTTATAGGTCACCGCTGGAGCCAGGGCGCAACAGCCGATGCAGGCTACCGTCTCAACCGTATACTCTAAATCTTCGGTTGTGCCTTCACCTTCGAGCCCGACGTTGTCAGTGACTTCTTCCAAGATTGCGGGTGCCCCCCGCACGTGGCAGGCCGTCCCACGGCAGACACATATGTGATTGCGTCCAGTTGGCTCAAATCGAAATTGGGCGTAAAAAGTTGCTACCCCAAAAATGTCACTCTCTGGAACGCGTGTAAATCTGGCGATCTCCCGCATTGAGTCTTCGGGCAGGTAGGTATAATTCTCCTGCACCTTTTGCAAGATTGGGATGATCTCTTCACGCTTCCCTTCGAAGTTCGAAAAGATGTTTTGCAAAGCTTCTTCCATGATCTCTCCTTAATTTGAACATTTATTCTGTGGAGAAAAGGGAATTACTCAGCCAAATTCGATGAATCTGCGATGCTATGGCCGAGTAATCGAACTAAATTCTATCCCATTAGTGAAATCCGCAAATCTAACAAAAATCACATTTCAGCTCGGGAAGGGTCATATTCGGTTAAACTAAGCGAAAATCCCCTCGTTGAATAAGATCAGCAGGGGATTTTTTGGTCGAAACTTACTTATTGTCATGCTGAGTGCAGCGAAGCATCCCTAATACCTGATGATCAGAGATTCTTCACCACTTTCCAAAGGCGGTGGCTCACACCGAAGGTGGGCCTGTGGCCATGACAGTTTCGGGTGCAACTCTACTTATTTTGAATTTTCCTTTTTCTTCTTCCCCTTCAAGCGCGTAAACTCCATCACCTTCTCTGGCGCGACGCCCTGCTCAATCAGATGCTCGCGTTTGGCTTTCAACGCCCCCGTGGGACAGACGCCAATACAGTTTCCGCAAAATACACAGGTTGTCTCAGTGAGCGGTTTATCGAAAAAAGTTGCGATCTGTGTATCGAAGCCGCGGCCGCTGAAGTTTAGGGCGTAGGTGAATTGGGCATCGTCGGCGCAAACCTGCTCGCAGCGCCAGCACATCACACATTGTGAGTAATCTCGCAGGTAAACCGGGTTATCATCGATGATCGCTGGATCGCGCTTCTTACCCCCATCGAAACGTTCGGGAAGACATTGATAATCTACAACCAATTCCTGCAATTCGGGGCTTTCGGAGATATCCACCGTGGAAACTAGCATTTCCAATATGGTACGTCGGGCACGCTCCACTTTGGGAGAACGCGTTTGCACAACAGAATCTTCTTGCACTGTCGTTACACAGGCGGCCTGCAGCATACGGGCACCTTCGACTTCAACAACGCACAAACGGCACAAACCATTTGCCGTAGTATGAGCAAAATAACAAATTACTGGGATTTCAACATCAACATCTTTGGCAGCATCCAACAGCGTTGTCCCGGCAGGGACGCTGATGGGAGTGCCATCGATAGTAAGCTGCACGTACTCTTCAGACATATGATTCTCTCTATTCTGTGATACCAATATCATTAACTTCAACCATCTCCAGGGATTTGATACGCTCCGGGCAACTGTACACCCGCATCCGCCCAGCCCGAACATAACCGATCAAAGTGATATTCCAGGCTTGCGCAATCTCGATGGAAATTGAAGTGGGAGAGGTGCGAGATGCAATTATCGGGCAGCCCATCACCGCCGCCTTGCGCAGCATCTCTGAGGAGATGCGTCCTGTGACCAATAACACGCGACCATTGGGATCAATAGCTTCTTGTAAGCAGATACCAGAAATTTTATCAATGGTGTTGTGACGGCCAACATCCTCAACAATAGCTACCAATTCATCGTCTAGCGGATCAAACAAACCAGCCGCGTGTACGCCGCGCGAGCGCGCATACAGACTGTTGGGCGGTTGAAGTCGGCGAAATGCTTCCCTTAGTTTGCCAGGCTCCAAACGCATTTCACTTTCAACAGGTTCAATACCCACCCTGGGGTCGTCGAAGGTCACGCCGCCCCCGCAGCCGCTGGTGATGATCACACGCTTGGGTTTCTCGAATTCCCTGTTCAGCCAGACATCCACACAGCAGCCCAATTTACTCACAAAAAGAATCTCTATTTCAGCAAGGCTTTCGATCAAGCCTTCGTTCTTCATAAAACCAAGAGCCAATACATCTTGCTGGAGTGGCGAGGCCATAATGGTAGCCAACTCAGCGCCATTGACATAAATGGTGATCAAGGCCTCTTCGATGACTTCTCCATCGGCTTGATACCAACCATTTTTATATTCGTGCCAGGCAGCGGGCACAGCCCCAGGGTTATGCTTGTCCATTGAAACTATCTTCTAAACCAAATACATCCGGGCATTTTTCCCAGGA
Source organism: uncultured Anaerolineales bacterium (assembly GCA_964419495.1). Classification (GTDB taxonomy): domain Bacteria; phylum Chloroflexota; class Anaerolineae; order Anaerolineales; family UBA11858; genus NIOZ-UU35. The sequence goes on along the minus strand of CAYQQX010000008.1, from coordinate 45,169 downwards.
CGACAGAATAGCCGTGGAAGCCATTTGGCCAACGCCGCAAATCGATGTCTCAGCCATGGCAAAACCGACATCTTCCAGGGCAACCAGATCAGCATTGGTAAGCTGGCCTTGGACAGCCTTATCCATGATCTCCAATTGTCGCTGGGTGCCCAGTTGACAGGGGAAGCACTTGCCACAGGACTCGTGGGCAAAGAAATGCGCCAGGCTGTACAATATTTGCTTCATATCTCGCTCGGTGTTGATCACATTTACCACGCCGGAGCCCAAGAAATATTTATTCTCCGCCAAACCCTCGAAGCTCATCACCAAATCAAGGTCATCGGGTCCAGCGAAAGTTCCTGCAGCGCCGCCAATCAGCACCCCACGCAATTCTCCTTCAACCCCGCCAGCTTTTTGGATGATCTCACCCAAGGTGATACCCAAGGGCAATTCATAGACGCCGGGTTTGACGATATCTCCAGAAAGACAATAAACCTTTGTGCCCGCAGACCCCTCGGTACCCTTCGACCGAAAGGCTTCGGCACCGTTAGCCATGATCCAGGTGGCCGCGCACAAGGTTTCAACGTTGTTGATATCCGTGGGCTTGCCAAACAGGCCCTGATCTGTAGGGTAGGGTGGCTTCAACCGAGGGAAGCCGCGCTTGCCTTCGATGGATTCGAATAAAGCCGTCTCTTCGCCGCAAACGTAAGCCCCGGCGCCTGAACGCATCTCGATGTCAAAGTCAAAGCCTGTCTCCAATATATTCTTCCCGAGATATCCTGTTGCCCGGGCATTTTCCAGCGCCTTACCCATGATGCTCTGCGCCCGCATATATTCGCCGCGGATATACAGATAGCCATAGTGACTGCCCACAGCATAGGCAGCGATCACCATGCCCTCAATGATCGAAAGGGGATAGCCCTCCATCAGCACGCGATCTTTGAAGGTTCCCGGTTCAGACTCATCGGCATTGCAAACCATGTATTTGGGTTCTCCTGATGCCTGCGATGCAAACTTCCATTTCAAGCCCGTGGGAAAGGCCGCGCCCCCACGTCCTAATAATCCGGACTTGGTTATCTCTTCGATGACTAATTCAGGGGGATTTTGCAGCGTTCTCTTCAAGCCCATGAATCCACCGCAGCCTTCATAATCCTTGACTTCAGCAGGATCAACTTGACCGCAGCTGCCCAGTAACCAATAAGGGTCACCTTCCAAATGTCCTAAGGGGGCCGGCTTTGGAGACAGTATCCAACTTTGGGGATCAGAACCCACATCGAGAGCGACCGGCACATCCCCCACCAGGGCGGAGGGCGCAAAGTCGCATAAACCCAGGCATTCCACCGCCTCGATCATATATTTACTATCCGAGGTAGTTTCTCCAGGCTTGATATCAAAATGCTCACATACGCTATCGAGAATCTCTGGGCTACCCCGCTGCGTACAAACCGGGCTAACACAAATGCGTACGATGGTCTCCCCAACTGGTTCCTTATAGAACATGGTATAGAACTCGATGACGCCGTAAATATCCGCCAGCGGCACTTTGAGCGCCTTGCCAATGGCAACTACAACCGGTTCAGAAAGGTGACCATAGATGTTTTGGGCAGACCAAAGTACCGGTAATAATTGGTTTCGCCCGCCTGGTGCAAACTTTTCAAGAACAGGTTTCAGTTCCCCCAAATTTAGCTGCTGTGATGTCATCCGAGCTCCATCTCTACCAATAGGATTGGATTCAATAAATTCCTACAAAACGTGTCTCATTATAATCGATTTGGAGAAAGACGATGGACAAATGCGCCAAAGGAAACAAAGGTCAAATGTGCAGCAAGAATAACTCAGTGCACTCTGAGCTCTCTGAGGCTTAAAGAAAACAGGATGGAGCACTTTCGCACCCCACCCTGTTTGATGGAAACTATTGAATTTAGAACAAGCCAACCACGCGGCCGGTCTCCAGATCCAGGTCTACGTCGTAGTAAACCGGGCGGGTGGGCAAACCGGGCATGGTGGACATCTGGCCAACCAGGGGGTACAAGAAGCCAGCACCAACAGAGGCACGGATATCGCGGATCGGAACGGTGAAGCCTGTGGGGCGACCCTTGAGCAGCGGATCGTGGCTGATGCTCAGGTGAGTCTTGGCCATGCACATGGGCAATTCGTCGAAGCCAAGTTTGGTATAGAGTTCGATCAATTTCTCGGCTTCTTCGGAGTATTCGACACCATCGGCGCCGTAGATCTCTTTACAAATCGTCTCGATCTTCTCTTTGATAGTCGTGCCCTTGAGCGGGTAGAGGAACTCAAAGTTGCTGGGCAGTTCGCAGGCTGCCACAACGGCTTCAGCCAGCGCAACCGAACCTTTGCCGCCCTCCATCCAATGGCGGGAAACAACGGCGTCTTCTGCACCAGCCTCGATTGCCATCTTGCGGACCAGTTCAACCTCGGCGGGGGTATCGTCTTTGAAGCTGTTGACAGCCACGACAACGGGGATGCCAAAGCTCTTAGCATTTTCGATGTGGGCTTGCAAGTTGGAACCACCGGCTTCGAGTAGTTCGAGATTTTCTTCAGTATATTCGGGAGCCAGTGGAGCGCCTGCCTTTACGGCAGGGCCGCCGCCGTGCATCTTGAGGGCACGAACGGTAGCGACCAGAACCACACAGTTGGGGATCAGCCCGGAGTAGCGGCATTTGATGTTGAAGAACTTCTCCATACCGATATCGGCGCCAAAGCCGGACTCTGTGACCACGTAATCACCCAGCTTGAGGGCGATCTTGTCGGCGACGATGGAGCTGTTGCCGTGGGCGATGTTGGCGAAAGGTCCCGCGTGCACGAAGGCAGGGGTGCCCTCCAGGGTCTGCATCAGCGTGGGCATGATGGCGTCTTTCATCAGGACGGTCATGGCACCCGCGCAGCCGATATCTTCGGCGGTGACAGCCTCGCCAGCCTTGCTGGTGGCAACCACAATGTCACCGAATTTCTTGCGCATATCAGCAAGGTCGGTGGTCAGGGCCAGGATGGCCATGATCTCGCTGGCAACAGTGATGTCGAAGCCGGTATCTCGGTCGGCATCGATTTCTTTTGGCCCGCGGCCAATGGTGATCCCGCGCAGCATACGGTCGTTGATGTCAACAACGCGGCGCCAGGTCAGGGTGTCGGGGTCAATGTCGAGGCGCACAAAGCGGGAGATCTCTTCCTCGGTGAGGTCATTGGGATCGGTCTTGTCGATACCTAGTCTCTTGAGACGCTTGAGCATTGGGAGGGCAAATTTACGGCTGCCGTCCTTGGCGGGTGGGCACAGGCGGCGGAAGAGGGCTTCGTTACTCTGGCGGGACTCGTGATACATGCGGGTATCAATGGCTGCAGCCAGCAGGTTGTTGGCAGCCGTGATGGCATGAATATCACCGGTCAGGTGCAGGTTGAAATCTTCCATGGGTACAACCTGGCTGTAGCCACCACCAGCTGCGCCGCCCTTGATGCCAAAGGTTGGACCCTGGCTTGGTTGGCGGATACAGGTGAAGACATTCTTGCCCAGGTGGGCACCCAGCGCTTCACTGAGACCGACCATGGTGGTGCTTTTGCCCTCGCCCAAGGGAGTGGGTGTAATGGCGGTTACGTCAATATATTTTCCATCGGGAACATCCTTGAGACGGTCAAGGATTTCCAGGCGGACTTTGGCCTTGAAATTGCCGTACATTTCGAGTTCTTCGGGCAGAATACCAACCTCATCAGCGATAGTAGTGACGGTTTTCAGGAGGGGCTGCTGCGCCTGAGCAATATCGATGTCTGTGGGGACAGGGTCCTTCAGTTCGAGCGGTATGGGGGTGAAATCAATTTTTGCGTTTCTATATCTGGACATGGCAAATCCCTTTCAAATATTAGTTTTCAATATATCTTGGTGATCCTCTAAATTACACTTCAACTAATCCGTGGGCGATCTGAGCGGCGCGGACTGTGTTGCGCATCAGCATGGCGATGGTCATGGGTCCTACCCCTCCAGGAGAGGGAGAAATCCAGCCAGCAACTTCACTCACCTCTTCAAAAGCCACATCACCGGTCAGGTAGTAGCCTTTCTCCTTGGTATCATCTTCAATGCGGTGGGTTCCCACATCGATGACTGCGGCACCGGGTTTGACCCAATCCTTCTTGACCATTTCAACGCGACCAACAGCGGCGATCAGGATATCGGCGTTACGACACACATCGGCCAGGTTCTTGGTGCGGGAGTGACAAATAGTCACGGTAGCATTGCGTTTCACCAACAGCAATGCGGCGGGCATACCGACAATATTGGAGCGACCCAACACAACTGCATTGGCGCCTTCCATTTCTACCCCTACTTCATCTAGCAGGAAGATGCAACCATCGGGGGTGCAGGGCACAAACAAAGGGTCGCGGCCTTTTTGAGCCAGGCGTCCCATGTTGAGAGGGTGGAAGCCATCGACATCTTTCTCAGGGCTAATTGATTTGAGAACGGCTTCATCATCTAAATGCCAGGGGAGAGGTAACTGCACCAAAATGCCGTTAATTTTTGGATCTTCATTTAGTTGCTGAACCAAAGCTTCAACTTCTTCTTGCGTGGCATCTTTGGAAAGCGTATGGCTGAAGGATTTCATGCCTAATTTCTCGCACATGCGCTGTTTCATTCCAACATAAACCTCGGATGCTGGGTCTTCTCCAACGAGCACAGTAACCAACCCTGGAGGGGCGAAGCCCTTCCCAACCATATCGGCTACATCTACTGCGGCTTGCTCGCGGACTTTCTTAGCGATAGCTTTGCCATCAATGAGTTTAGCTGTCATAATTTACTCCTATGAATTGAAATTGATCTACTAATTACTTTGTGGGAGCTTCGCATCCTAAAGTTATGCGAAACATCCCCACAAGTATTGTTGCCTAAAAAGTATATATTGAATGGCGGGCCCCAATATAGATTTTCCCGCCCCAAAACTTCGACAAAATAGCGCGCCAAAAACCGCTTTGGCAGAGCGATACCAAGCCCCATTATCACTAAATCCTGTACATATTACAAGTTATTTTTGTCACGAGATTAACGTAGAAGTCAATATCTGATCTATCTCTGGCAAATGCATGACTTCCCATCTATTGCACTCATTTAGACTTTCACGTAAAATAAATTCACAATGAGCATTTCCATCTTACAAGAACAATTTGCGAACCCCCTTTCACAAAGACTGAAATGTTTATTCAATTCATTTAGAGTGTTAATGCCAAATTCAATCACATAACCTAACCGTCAGGGCGCTAAATCTGGCGGTTTTTGGTTCATCCAATCCATGGAGGCAAAGAATGTCTGAACGAAAAAAAGTTACCATCCGCACGTTGTTCAATAAAGTAGTCAACAAAGATCCCATATCTTGGCTGACTTGCTACGATTACCCCACAGCCTATTTTCAGGAGCAAGCAGGGATCGATATGATCCTGGTCGGCGACAGCTTGGGGATGACGATGCTGGGATATGACTCGACTCTACCGGTCACAATGGGCGATATGATCCGTCACACACAAGCAGTTCGGCGCGGTGCGCCCAGGGTATTTTTGGTGGGTGACATGCCCTATATGAGCTACCAACCCAGTGTGGAGACTGCCATCCGCAGCGCGGGACGTTTCATGGCTGAGGCATCCTGTGACTCAATCAAGCTCGAGGGGGGTGCGGAAATGGCTGACCGCATTGAGGGTATCGTCAGCGCCGGAATCCCAGCCATTGGCCACCTGGGCTTGACCCCACAGAGCGCGGCTGCCCTGGGCGGATTCCGTGTCCAGGGGCGAGGGGCAGCGCAGGCCAAGAAAATCATTGATGATGCTAAAGCGTTGGAAAATGCCGGGGCTTTCGCTATCCTCTTGGAGATGGTACCTGATAGGGTCACCAAGATCATCACCGAGCGCGCCGAAGACTGCATCATCTTGAGCCTGGGTTCCGGTCCTGATGCACACGGACAACTGCTCATTTATCACGATATGTTTGGTTTGTACCCCAAATTCAAGCCCCGCATGGCCAAGGTATTTGGCAATGCCGGTGAGGTGATTCTCAACGGTTTGACACAATATGCCAATGAAGTCTCAGACAAAACCTTCCCAGCACCGGAGAATTGGTTCACCATCAAGGATGAAGAGTACGGAGAACTGCTTGATCTGTTGAAGTGATCAATTGTCAGTAATCAGTATTCAGTTGTCAGTGACCAGTAAAAGAGAAAAGGAACAAAGAATGAATGATTTACTCGAAAGATTGAAAATCCCCGCCTCTCGACTAGATGATATCAATGCTGTTCTACTAAATCCCGAATCACGCGTGATGAAAGATTTCCTCAATGTAGTAGCTAAATATGGAACTCCCGAAGAGATCAACGCCAAACACCGAGAAGCCCGCAAGCTGGATAACCTACTCAAAAAAGTCGAGGCTGTCCAACCTGATCATCTCAAGGATTTACACTGGTTGATCGAGCAGCGCGATCTGGGCGCATTCGCCACTGTAGATGAATATCGTCAGAAAATTCTCGGTGAAAAAGCAGCGGGTACGACCTTCCAGGATGATTTCGCCGTCACGCTGGAAGTTTCGGCGCTGCAATACTTCCCTTGGGTGCGAGTAATGGCGGAGCGCGCCATCAAAGATCGCACCCTGATCCCTGGTCGCTTCATCGCTGTTCGCAAGATGAAAGAGTCCCAAGAAGATGGCGATCTACCCGCCATCATTGCTGCTTTAGACATCATGGGCTGCTCTTTCGTAGAAACGCTAGACACAAAGGGCACCGATGGCTCCAACATCCACCTTGGCGGCCCGGCGACGATCGCCGGCTATTTTGGTGGCGTCGGGCAACCCAACTCGCACGCACTGAAGTGGCTGGATGAGTTCCTCTACTACTACACTGAATATGGACTGCGCGAAGTACTCAATATCAATCCCGGCACCGTGCTGGTTGGATACTTACTCTACCGCCTGGGCGTGGATATCAACTTCAAAATCTCCGTGTTCATGGGCAACGACAACCCCTATGCCGCCTTCTGGACTTTGATTGGTGCCCAGCTGTTCAGCCGTGATGATGGAACTTCCCCATTGATCGGTTTCAACTGGTCAAATTCGGTCAACAACGAGAGCATGGAGATCACGGCCGAATTCCGCAAAGCATTGGGCTTCGAAGATGTGGTGCGCTTCGAGCATCACATCACTGAGACATGGAAATCCATCGTCATCCAACCCTATGACCGCCGCGAAGAACTGGTTGAACTGGCTGATCATGTCCCCAATATCTCTGCCAAACACGAGGGCGGACTGCCCGAAACGGAGCAGCAGCGCGAGCACCAATCGGACATCTTGGATTATTTTCGCGACAAGAGCGAAGTCATCGAAACAGGCGATTGGGATGCCATGCAACGCAACTTCCTCGACAAAGTCGATGCCTGCAATTCCTCAGCCCAAATGCTCACAGAGAAGGGTATGTCTATCATCGCCGCGCAGAATTTGCATAAATAGCCTGAGATTCGATAAACGAAAATTCTCGTTGAGCGGAGGTCCGCCGCAGGCGAGCCGAAGTCGAAACACCTGTCCTTCCCTTCGACTACCACTTCGACAAGCTCAGTGTCCGCTAAGTGAGGTAAAAGGATTTGTTAACCGCAACTCAGGCAGATAAATATTTGGGCATCGAGAATTAGGTCAATGACCTACTCCTTGATACCCAACACTCTCAAAACCTGATTGAAATTAATATCTGTGGGGATGCCCTCTTTATGCCAATGCCAGGGGCAGCCACAATAATCGAGCAGGACTCCTTGAGCAGGAGTGCCTGCTTTTTTCATCTCCCATCCCCCGGCAGGGTTTGTTAGCGGGCAGGAGACGCCAACTACACCAGTGGCCCTCACCGGGGCAGATTCTTGAGTATCGCCCGAGAAAACATCCAGGTCATGGGGCATGATCAGAACTGTGAAGCCTTGCTTCTCCCCTAGTTTGGTCAGCTGGTGCACCCGGCAACTTGCTTCACAGGCCATACAACGTTCCCCCAGCGGGGTCTCTACAGCCCCACAACCAGTATCTAACTTCGCTTTCATACACGGGGGCAATAAAACCACCTTGTTCTCAGTTGACAAGAAATCCTTTTGCAAAGACCGATTCAGGATCTCGGTGCCAACCGTGGCCAGATGATATTCGATACGCTGACGGGAACAAAAAATGACATCTTCGCGCCAACGGTAGAATGGTTTTTCTTGATTGATGAAGCTTTCCACATTGGGGGTATATGCCCCAAGAACATCTTGGGAGCGCGCTTCAAACCAGGAACCAAGGTTGATTGCCATTCTTAGAGATTCATCTGCCTCCAGGCTGGATAGTGACTCAATATACACGTCCCAGTTCTCTAGGCGATCTAACTCTTCAGGAAAATCTCCCACCGCAGCGATCCATTCCAGAAGTCGTGTCAGGTTTTTGCGAGTTGCAGCAAATTGGTTATCAGAGCTATTTTCATTTTGAGACAGGAAAATCGTCCCCAATACACCTCGAAACAAATCAAGCACTGGCTTGAATACCGCCGACTTCCTGCGCCAACGACCGAAACTTGCCAGCGCATGGTGTGGTAGCTTTGGTAAATTCACAGCAGCAGGCATATGCACGCGCCAAAAGACTCCCAGCATCAGCAATTCATAAGCATATTCGTCAAAAGATCTTAGGTCCTCAAGTTGATTTTGGGCTAAAAAGGCTTGAAAACCATCCACAATTGGAGTCGCCTGGTTGCGAATTTCAGCCAGCACTTCATCGCTTAAAACAGCGATATCTTGATAGTATCGATCAGAGCATTTTTGGTTGCTCCGTAAGGAATAGGTAATAATCTCAGTCATTGGTCATTTTTATTTTGGGGATAAAGATCCTTTGCCAATTCCATGGATAACAAAATCGACAACCTTTTCAGGGTCGAACCATATGCGCCCATCCGGACCCAACAATGAACTTCCTCCCAGGTAAATACTCATCAGCAAAGCTGCGGTCGAATTTGGATCCCGAAGGTCAAAATCCTGGCGATCAATACCATAGCCGACAATATCCGTGATCAGCAGTTCAAATAGACCTTGGTAAGCCGCGTAAATGCGTTCTTTGAACTCTGCGTCGAAACCAAAAACCGCGTTGATGGCAATCTGGGCTTGGGCGGGGTATTGCTCAACAAAGCTAAACCCAGCTGAGAAGAATTGCCTGATGCGATCCACAGCATCGTCCTCGATTTCCACGCCAGTGATGATGAATTGGGCATGTCGGGCACCAATATCATCGATCAAAGCCAGCATCAAATCTCGCTTGCTGGGGAAGTAGTTATAAATTGTGCCCTTGGCAAACCCGGCAGCCAGAGAGATACGGTTGATATTGGCACCTACAAAACCATTGGCCGCAAACTCATCAGCCGCAGCTTCGAGAAGCTTTGCTCGGGTTTGATTTTGGGTTTCGGCTTTTGTCGCTACTGCAAGACGGGGCACAGGAGACACTCCTTTAAGTGGGTGGGCAGTCACCCATATTATAGCAAGATTCCATTGACTAAAGGTCACCTATCACCTGGACGAGTGTCACATTCGTTTTTTGGACTCAAACATGTTCAGGCTATAATAAGGGTATAAGTCAAACTGGAGGCTCACCATGATCCCAAAACAAATGCAAGCATATTTGAAGGAACATCTCCCCGAGCAGACTTTCGAGAATCGTCTGATCAAAGATGGCAGCAAGCGCTTCATTGAATTCGGCCCTCTGGATGTAGATCGTTTAGCGCGCCTGGATATCGAGGTGGATGCCCTGGGACCGAGGCTGGTGGTCTGCATGTGGGACGAAGAATCCTCCTTGGAAATTGGTGGCTATCTGGTGGTAGACAATCTTGCTATGGGACAACCCTCCATGGGCGGCATTCGCATGCTGCCCGATGTCACACCGGCGGCGATTCACAATTTGGCCCGCGGCATGACCCTCAAAAACGCGGCTGCTAACTTGCCTTATGGTGGTGGAAAATCTGGCATTGTAGCTGATCGATTGAGTTCTGAGGATCATACATCTGTGGTGCGCGGTTTTGCGCGGCTGATCTATCGCTACCGCGATATCTATCTCCCCGGCCCCGATGTAGGCACCAACGATGCCGATATGAAAACCATCGCCATCGAAAACGGGCTTGATAACGCCCTTTCTAAACCAGTCGATATGGGCGGCAACCGCATCGACGAGTTGGGCGCCGCGGCAGGGAGCTGCATCATTGCTTTGCAAGCCCTGCTGGAAGAGATGCCCCGCTTGCGGTCGATCCCCCAATTCGCCAATTTCAAACTTCCCCCTGCCAACCAGTTGACTGTACTCATCCAAGGCTTTGGCGCTGTGGGCGCGCACGCCGCGCGCATATTGAAAGAACGCATCCCCACGGCGCGTGTGATCGGCATCAGCGACTATATGGGCTATCTCTACAGCCCTGAAGGACTTGAAACTGAAAAACTTTTTGACATGTGGGGAGAGCACGGATTGGTCACTCGCCGGTATTACAACGATATGATCACATCCGAAACTTTGGATCGACTGCCGGTCAAATACTCCACTGATCCCAACGACCTGCTGCGCGAATCTGCCTTTTGCTTGATCCCAGCCGCACCCATCGCCCATTATCTCGATACAGACCCAACGACAAACCCTTCCATGACCGTTGATCGTATGGGGCAGTGGTCGGTCAGCATTGAGGGAGCCAACACCTACTCACCTCTTGCGGAGCGAAAAGCAGCGCGATCTCGCATGGAACGCGCAGTCTACCGTGAGCGCGGTGTACTGATCGCCACAGATTACTTGGTCAATTCAGGCGGGGTGATCTTCGCAGCACAGGAACATCTCATCAAAACACCCAACCAACTCAGAATACCAGATGCCATGCTCGGGGATGACGATGCTGTGGAAGGTTGGCTCAAAAAACATGCTAATGAGTTATCGGAATTGGCGGAGAAACGACTGGTTGCAGCTGAGGCATATCGAGAGGATGTCATCCGCAACAACATGGTCGAATTGATCGACCTGCTCTCTTCAGATGCAGACATGCTGCCCTGCGAAGCTGCCGAAGTGATCAGCGTGCGTCGTATTGCCGCCAGCGAGAGCGACCGTACCTCCGCGGACATCATGACCCCAATGCCAACCATCGAAGTCGATTGCACTGTACAACAAGCCGCTGAACTGATGATCGAAGAAGCCAGTTCAATTGTGGCCGTAGTGGGGAAAGATGAAACCTTAGAAGGCGTTTTGACCCGCTGGGATATCACGCGTGCCACCGCGTTGGGGCACCCCGACGATCAACCCTTGGCAGAGATCATGACTCGCAAGGTCATCGCTGCCAAACCAACTGACACAATCTTAGAATTAGTTCGCAAGTTGGAACATTACGAGATTTCCGCAATGCCCGTAGTGGAAGGAAAAACCGTTCTAGGCATGGTCACCACCGATTTGCTAGCACGGCAGTCGTTGCTGCGGTTGCTGCAGTCGCAGGGATAAGACATGACCTTTGCTCCAAACTTTTGGACTTCTCTCAACGGCAGCATGCCGCACACCGATGCGGCCAATGTTTGCCAACAAATTGCATCTTCTTTAGACGTACCTGTCTGGTCGCAGCTATCCAGGCTCAATTTTCGCGAGAATATGTACACCCAATTCAGTGCTGTGCTGCCCGCATTGGTACTGGATGAAAAGAACCAGAAGATTATCTTCGATACATCGCAAGATATCACTCCAACCCTAGAGATATTCTATACACCATACCTGGAAGAAGATCTTGACTTCTTCGGCTTGCGGCGCGATTATGCTGCTGGTTTTTATGCCATGTTGGAACAACTCAAAGAAACCCCAGAAATATCTGTTGGTTGGGTGAAGGGACAAGTCACCGGCCCTATAAGCACAGGATTGACCGTTACCGACCAGGATTTGCGTGCAGCTCTCTATGACGAAATATTCGAAGCCATTCATTCTAAAGGCGGACTGGCAGGCGTGCACTGCTGCGCCAATACTGATTGGTCTGTGCTGCTCAAAACCCAGGTCGATATCCTAAATTTGGACGCCTATGGATATATTGAAAACCTGGCCCTTTACCCCGAGGAGCTGCACGAGTTTTTGGATCGCAGCGGAGTGATCGCCTGGGGCATCATCCCCAACACCGAAGTGATTGACTCCGTCACTCCACAAGGTTTAGCCGATCAACTGCGTGCTGGTATTAAACTAATATGTGACAAAGCTGGCGCTCGCGGTGTGAGCATTCAACCTGAAGAATTCAATACTCGCAGCCTGATTACCCCCGCCTGTGGTCTGGGACCAACAACTGTCGCAGTGGCAGACAAAGTACTACCAGTGCTCGTCGAAACTGGACAAATCCTACGCAACGCGTCCAACGTTTAACGTTAAACGTGCAACGTTCAAACCCTTTTTATCTATGACTCACATCTTAAAAACATCGCACCTACAATTCACTCTCGAACCTAAAACCGCATCCTGGAGCCTCTACAGTTCAAAAAATGAGGGCCCCTATTTGGATGGCGTTACACAACAAATTCTTTATCGCCGCAGGCTCAAGAAATTCACTGCCCTAACCAGGTGGCGCAATGCCCAGGTTTCATCCGTTGAACAAGTTTCATCTCCACATGGGGAAATGCAGCAACTTACGGTCGAGATTAAGCCTGATCATAATGGCTTAGCATGCACTCTGACATTCGAAATCTCAGAACAATATCCGATATTGCTGTGGAAGGTTGAGATCATTAATCAGGGCAAAAAGCCAGTGCGCATCGACCAAATTGAAATGCTTTCGGCGGGTTTCTTCCCCAAAAAGCGCATCCTGCCCCAGGCAGGCCCAATCATGCTGCGTCCGTCGATACCACCCAGCAACAGCGGTGTCATCCGACCCCACCCACACCCTGGAGAGCTAGCTTTCTTCTCTAACGGCTGGCAATCCTGGTCGCACACGGGAGCGTTCGGAGCAAAAGATCACTACCAAAGGACACGTTTGGGCTTTCTGACAGCGCCCATGTGGCACAACGCCGGGACTCCGCGCCCCAAGAAGCGCGGCTACTTCGCCAGCGACATGTTCGGCGTACTGGGCGACCGCCAACACCGCACCGGCATCTTGGCGGGGTTTCTTTCGCAAAAACAACATTTTGGCTCCCTACTCACCCGCATCGATAAGCCTCTCTACCCCGCGCTGCGGATGTGGGCTAACGGCGACATGGCTCAACTTAACCCTGGCGCATCAATGAACACAGATTGGGCCGTGATACAGTTTGTCGACATTGACGATCCTGACCCTTTAGCCCCCTATCTGGACGCGGTGGCACGAGAGCACGCCCCCCCTCTTTCCCCCCAAAAATCGGGGGAGATGCAAGGGGGGGTGGGTTGGTGTTCCTGGTATCACTTCTACCAAGACATCTCTGAAAGGAAAATCCGCGCAAACCTTGAAGCTGCGACCAAAACCCAGGAAAGCGTGCCCCTCGACCTCATCCAAATCGACGATGGCTTTGAAGCCCAAATTGGCGACTGGTTCGAGTTCGATCCCCAATTCCCCAACGGGGTAACCCCGTTGGCAGGCGAAATTAAAGAAGCTGGTTTTACCCCGGGCTTATGGCTGGCCCCTTTCATTGTGCACTCCAAATCCAGGTTGAGAAAAAACCACCCCGATTGGCTGCTGCGCAATCGTTGGGGGTTACCCGTCAACGCCGGTTTTGTGTGGAACAATGTCAACAAGGCCCTCGACCTGACCCATCCTGAAGCACTGCAATATGCCTGCGATACCGTGAGCGTCGCTGCCCACGAATGGGGCTACCCTTACTTGAAACTGGATTTTCTATACGCCGCGGCTCTCAAAGGTCGTTATCAAGATCACACCAAAACTCGCGCCCAAGTGCTGCGTATGGGGTTAGAAGCGCTGCGAAAAGCCGTGGGACCCGAGGCAGAAATGCTTGGCTGCGGCGCGCCGATTGGTACCTCGGTGGGCATTTTCGACGCCATGCGCATCGGCGCCGATGTGGCTCCCCGCTGGATGCCCAAGGAGATGGGCTTCGAAGCCCCTGTCCGCGACGAGACTCCCCTGCCATCTGCTCGCAATGCCTTATTGAACACACTCACCCGCGCCCCAATGCACAGCCGCTGGTGGGTCAACGATCCCGACTGCCTGCTCATTCGTTCAGATTCTGAACTAACACTACCCGAAGTGCAATCATTAGCCACAGCGATTGCATTGACCGGCGGGGCTCTGCTGCTCTCCGATGACCTTCCCAAGCTGCCCCCTGATCGGCTACGCATCGCAGAACAACTATTACCACTCATTGGTCAGACACCCCGCGTGCTGGATTGGTTCGATGAACCCATGCCCCATCTATTGCGATTAGATTTGGAGAATGAAGCTGGACCCTGGCATCTGCTGGCGATCTTCAACTGGGAAGACAAGCCGCAGGATGTGAATTTTCCCCTGGAAAAATTCGATCTTAGCCCAGATCAAGAATATCACTGGCGCGCTTTTTGGAGTGGAACATCGGGCTTAATCTCTAGTGGTTCGCTGGAGTTGAACGCAATCCCGCCCCATGGGGTGCGGCTGTTATCCCTGAGACCCAAACCCAAAGATGGCCCTGTCTATTTGGGGAGTAATCTGCATATCTCTCAGGGGTTAGAGGTAACTCAATGGTCAGCGATCACCCCCGAGCAAGTCCACTTTCAGCTTGAAAGACCAGGAAAAACTCAGGGCGAGATTGAGCTGTATTTGCCGCACGCACCGCAAAGGGCAACCATCAACCAAAAAGAAGTCTCCTGGAAATCAACGGGGCAAGATTGCTATACATTCCCCGTCAGCTTTGATCAAAGCGCAGAACTAGACATCGAATGATAAAATATTTTCAGCACGGTTGACTTCGATACCTGAGGAGGCCACCATGAAACGTTCATACTTGTTAATCACTTTGGCTGTGCTCTTGCTAGCGAGCCTGGCGTGCAATTTGGCTACACGGATGAATCAACCGACGAAGCCGGCTGCGCTACCCGTCCAACCCCAGGAACCTGAACCGGCTAATCCCGTTGAAGAACAACCTGCAAACCCTGCACCGACTGATTCCCCCACAATCCAACCCACCAATACGGTCCCGCCGCCAACGCCGACTACCGAAGTAAATCCATTCGCTCCCAGCGGTTTCCTGACTATGGCTGGAGACTTCAACAGCTTGACTGTGTACGATGCACAGGGTCAACCAGTGGGGCTTATTCAAACCCCAGGATTAAACCCTGGTGGTTTCGCAGGGGGAATCGCCCATGTGACCGGAAGCGCTCCTGATGGGGTTATCAATGTTCCTGTTGTCTATCACGCTTTTGAAGACTCGACGAAGATCAAACAGAATCACAATGGGCAGATCAGTGATTTGATCACCGGCGTAGAAGTGACCTATTTGCGCGGCGCGCCAGGTCAATCTGCTTTCACCTATGTGACTACAGATTGGATCAATGATGCCTTAGTGAGCAAAGTTTACGTCCGCAACCATCAAGGTGGGGGCGCGGCTCCATTCTGGGAACGCAGCGACCCTGAAATCTACGCTATCATGCCCCTGGCTGTTCAGGCTGAGAATAATGAACCGGGTGGCGTTTGGTATTCGCTGATGCCCTTTGGCATCGGCGGCGATATCGTCTTCCCGCCTCACAAGGGTTTGTATCATTTGGATTTGGCTGGAGGGGGTTCTGAGAACCAATACCTAACGGATGATTTCAACCCTGTGGGTCTCTCCCCTGATCTGACCTGGGTGGCTTATGCTGACGCAGACAATGGCTTTGTAAATGGCGAAAACCCCCGCCTGACTTTATACAATCTCTACACTACAGCAAGTGTAAACATCCCCATCAACCCTGTCAGCGACAGGGGCGCGGGTTATGCGGTCTTCTCCCCGGATAACCGATTTATAGCCTGGATGGAAGGCGCGGGCTGGATGATGGCCGAGGTGCCAGATTTTCACTCCAAAGTCGTCATTGCTGACATCCAAGGGAACATCATCACTAGCCTTAGAGATGATGTTCTGGGGGGCGTTGTCGGTGATCCCAGTGCCACTACGGTGCAGCCTATGGGCTGGCTGGATAATGAAACCTTGATCATTGAGGTGCGCGGCGACGATTGGGCAAACACTTCTCTAGTGAAGGTGCGCTTCGATGGCAGCGGGATTGAATATCTTGCCCCAGGAAGATTTGCGGGTTTTGTTTACCCCTGATTAATTGTGAATGGTGAATTGGGAATTGTAAATTTTTAATGATAATAAAAGACGGTTTCAGATGGCGAAAGGTGATGATATTGAAGAAAGGCTTATTGGATTAGCCGTTGAGATCATTAAAGTGAGCAATGATTTACCGAAAACGTCAGCGGGAAAACACATTGCCAATCAATTACTCCGAAGTGGCACAGCACCAGCTGCTCATTACGCGGAGGCACGCGGTGCCGAAAGTGCTCGTGATTTTATTCATAGCCTAAAAGAATTGAATGAGTCACGAGTATGGCTAAAAATAATTTCCAGAAGCAAGTTGCTATCCGATGATGTGTTAAGGTTTGCTTCCAAAGAAGTTGATGAGCTTTGTCGCATAATCAATGCGAGCATAAAAACCACATCAAGCAAACAAAGATAATTCAAAATTGATCATTCAAAATTCACTATTCATCGTTCTAAAGGAGGACCAATGGAAATTATC
This sequence comes from uncultured Anaerolineales bacterium, assembly GCA_964419495.1. Taxonomy (GTDB): domain Bacteria; phylum Chloroflexota; class Anaerolineae; order Anaerolineales; family UBA11858; genus NIOZ-UU35. Next base: position 28,506 of record CAYQQX010000008.1, on the reverse strand, counting down.
GAATCTGGCATCGGCGAACTTCTTCAGCCGCCTGATGTGAATGGTTTTAGGGAGTGGAATCGCAACAAATCCAAGAGCCTGATCGATAAACGCATGACCGATGCAGAAGTGGTCAGCAAGTTCGTTCACGAGGGGGACTTCATCGGCACCGAACTCTACGGCTCGGTTCGCTGCCCGATGTCCGTCGTCAGCGAAATCATCCGTCAGGATATCAAGAATCTGCGGCTGGTCGGTCAGGGGGTATATGAGTCGGATGTGCTGTTGGCAGCGGGACTGATCAAAGAGATGGACTACACCTATATCGGCCTGGAGCTGTATGGCATCTCGCATGTCATCCGCCGCGAAATCGATGCCGGGCGGGTAGAGAAGATCGTCGAGTGGAGCAATGGCGCCCTGGTTTGGCGCTTCAAAGCCGCCGCCATGGGGGTGCCTTTCATCCCAGTACGCTCGATGTTGGGCACGGACACCTTTAAGTACAGCGCTGGAAAACTGGTAGAGTGCCCATATACCGGTGACCCCATTGCCCTGGTTCCTGCTCTGATCCTTGATGTGGGCATCATCCATGTGCACCGCGCAGATATGTACGGCAACTGTCAAATTGACGGCATCACCGGTTTTGCTTACGAGATGTCACGCGCCTGCAAAACCTTGATCATCAGTGCTGAGGAGATCGTTCCTACAGACGTGATCCGCCGCCAACCGGACCGTACGATCATCCCCTATTATTTGGTAGATGCGGTGGTGCACGCACCCTTCGGATCGCATCCCGGAGAGATGTGTTATCACTACGAGCGAGATGAAGAACACATCCAACTATGGGCAGAAGTATCAAAAAAGCCAGAAACCACGCAGGAATATCTGGAAAAGTACATCTACAATCTCAAAGATCACCAGGAATACCTGGATCTGATCGGTGAAGAACGTCTGCAGTATCTCCAGGATATTGTGCCAAGCCGAGGTTAATGCAATGACAGAGAAAAACTACAACCCCAACGAAATGTTGATCTGTACCGCCTCTCGCCTCATGACTGATGATTCAACAGCTTTCATCGGCACCGGCATCCCCATGCTGGCGGCGTCCTTAGCCCAAAAGATGCACGCCCCAAACTTGACAACCATCTTTGAATTTGGCGGCATGGGCGCTATATTGGATGATTTACCTGTCGCTGTGGGTGGAAGACGCTCTTTCCACAGGGCACTTTCAGCACTGGGAATACTGGACGTCATCGAGGCTGCCGGGAGGGGCCATATCGAATATGGTTTCATCGGCGGCGCGCAAATCGACCCCTATGGCAACCTCAACAGCACGGTGATCGGCGATTTCTACAAACCCAAAGTGCGCCTACCGGGCAGCGGCGGCGGCAACGATGTCGGCTCGCACTGCTGGCAAACGATTGCCATCATGCGTCACGACAAGCGCCGCTTCATTCCAAAAGTGGATTTCATTACCACACCTGGGTATCTAAGTGGTCCGGGGGCGCGCGAAGCTGCTGGCTTACCACCTAACACTGGTCCCTATCGCGTGGTCACAAATTTGGCCTTGCTGGGTTTCCATCCAGAATCCAAACGTATGATGCTGCTGGCTACACAACCGGGCGTCACTGTGGAAGAAGTGTTGGAGTGTACAGGATTTGAGTTGCTGCTCGCTGACGAAGTTGAGGAAAATCCGCCACCAAGCGAGGAAGAGTTGAAAATTCTTAGGGAAGAAGTAGATAAAGAGAAGTTTTATATTTAAGGAATTGCGAAGTCGACAAAGAAAGTCGACTCCGCACTTTGCAAATCCAATATTGAAATTATATTAGCACTATGCTAATATAGGGGGTGAGTATGTATAAGGTTGTATTCACCAAACAGGCTTCAAAGAAATTTTATAAATTACCTCGTAATACCCAGCGAGTGATCAAAGATAAGTTAGAACAACTCGCTGCCAACCCACATGCCCAACATCCAAATATTTCGAAACTTCAAAAACGGGCCGGATACCGGTTGCGAATTGGTAATTGGCGTGTAATATATGAAATTAAAGACGAGATGCTGATAATATTGATTTTGAAAATTGGTTCTCGTGGAGATGTATACCGATGAGCGTACAAATTATTGAACGGGATGGACAACCTGAATGGGCGGTTCTGCCTTATGAAACTTACCTACGGCTAGTAGAAGAAGCTGAAATGTTGCAAGATATCCATGACTTCGATGCGGCGAAGGCTGTGCTGGAAAGTGGGGAGGATGAGCTAGTACCAGCCGAATTAGTTTATGCTATTGCCGATGGAGCTAACCCCATCAAAGCGTGGCGTGAATATCACGGCCTTTCTCAGAATCAACTGGCTCAGATTGCCGAGATCAGTCCGCCATACCTTTCCCAAATCGAAACGGGGAAGCGCACTGGCACAACCGAAGTCTTACAGGCAATTGCTGAAGCGTTGAATCTTTCATTAGATGATATTGTGATCAAACGAGAGGATGAAGAATAGAAAAAACTATGCCTATCGACCCATCCCTAATCCCATTCTTTAATCCCCAAGGCGTCGTCATCATCGGCGCCTCGCATGACCCCAGCAAACTGGGTTACGGTCTGGCCAACAACCTGATGCGCAGCAACTATCAGGGGGCGGTGCATTTTGTCAACATCAAAGGCGGCGAATTACTTGGCCAAACTATCTATACCAACGTGCTCGAGGTGCCCAATCCGGTTGACCTGGCCGCGGTGCTGATCCCGGCGCCTTTCATCGCCGACGCGCTGCGCCAGTGCGGTCAGCGTGGCATTCAGGCGGCGATTATCGGTTCGGGGGGGTTCCGCGAAGTAGGCACTGAGGGCGCCAAACTTGAAGAAGAGATATTGGAGATTGCTCACCAATATCGCATTCGCTTGATTGGTCCTAACTGCATCGGCCTGTTAGATACGCACCTTCCTATCGATACAACCTTCTTACCACCCCCTGGCCCTACTCCTGGTGATGTAGCTTTCATTTCTCATTCGGGGGCCATCTGCGCGGCGGTGATCGATTGGGCGCGTGGTCAAGGCTACGGACTCTCACGGCTGGTCAGCCTGGGTAATCAGGCCGATGTCGACGAAACGGATATGCTGGCACCAGTTGCTGATGACCCCTACACCCGCGTGTTGGCTTTGTATTTGGAGGGTGTCAAAGACGGGCGCAAATTCATCGATCAGGCGCGTCAGGTGGTACGCGAAAAACCCATCATTGCACTCAAAGTGGGGCGCTTCGAGGGTGGTCAACGCGCTGTCGCTTCGCACACCGGCGCGCTAGCCGGGCAAGAGAGCGCCTATAATGCCGCTTTTCGCCGGGCAGGCGTACTGCGTGCTGAATCCAGCGAGGAGATGTTCGACCAGGCGCGCGCCTTGGCCTGGTGCCCGCCGACCAAGGGACGCCGGGTGGCTGTTCTGACAAATGCGGGTGGACCCGGAGTCACAGCCGCAGATGCGCTCGAATCTTTGGGGCTGGAATTAGCCAAATTTAGTGGAGACACAAACGCGGCCCTGGCTGGGATTCTGCCCCCGGCGGCTAGTCTGCATAATCCAGTGGATATGCTGGCTTCCGCCACCCCGAGCCAATTCGCTGAAAGTCTGCGCATTGTTCTGGATGATCCAGGGGTGGACAATGTCATGATCATCTTCCCCACACCACCGATGTTCACCGCGGGAGCGGTGGCAAAGGCAATCATTCCAATAATCCACAGCGCTGAGAAGCCAGTGGTAGTGGCGGTGATGGGTGAGCGTTTGATCCAGGAAGCGGTAGAACATCTGCGTGCCGCGCATGTGCCTGAATATCGCTTTGCCGAGCGCGCTGCCGCGGCACTGGCTGCGTTGGTTGAGCGTGCTGAATTATTGAAGTTTGCCGAGGTTGATCCAGTTACACCCGTTCAGACTTCCGAAGTTTTGAAAACTTCGGAAGTCTCGAAGCTCTTGGAAGTTTACGGCATCACCAATGCCAAGATGGAATTAGCTCAATCTGCTGACGAGGCAGTTGAATTCGCCAAGCAAGTTGGAATGCCGGTAGCGCTAAAAGTTGCCTCGGCGGAGATTTTGCACAAAAGCGATGTGGGCGGCGTTCTACTAAACCTGGGTGATGAAGCAGCTATTCGCATCGGATACAAAGAAGTCCTTGAACTGGCGCGATCAGCTCACCCCAAGGCAGAAATCCAGGGTGTCCACGTTCAGCGTATGATTCCCTCGGGACAAGAGGTCATCGTCGGCGCCGTCCAAGATCCCCAATTTGGGGCTCAAATGATGTTCGGCTCAGGAGGCACTGAAGTCGAAGGGTTGAAAGACATTGCATTTGGATTAGCGCCGCTGACGATGCTCGAAGCGGAACGAATGCTCGAGAGCACCTGGGCGGGACGCAAACTCAAAGGGTTCCGCAATATCCCCCCAGCCGACCGTGATGCCGTGCTGGATGTGCTCTTCCGACTGGCGCAATTGGCTGCCGAACACCCTGAAATTGCAGAAATCGAAATCAATCCACTGCGCGTCTTACCTAAGCGCCAGGGAGCAGTGGCAGTCGATGTGCGCGTCCAAATTGCAGAGTGAATAAGTTTATGAATAGTGCATGGCAAGCCGCTGAGCAATTCGCGCTTATGGGGGAAATTGAAGATGTCAGAGATTTTGGGGATGGCAATATCAATGATACCTATCTGGTCAGTTCAATTCATGAAGAGTGTTTCATTTTGCAACGTATAAACACGCATGTATTCAAGCAACCGAAATTGATCATTGCCAACATGCGAGTTTTCACAGAGCATGTCAAAGGCAAGTTGAAACTCGAAAGTGATGATCCACACCGACGTTGGGATGTGCCGTCCATCATACCCACACATCAAGGAGATGATTACTTTATCGATCCCCAAGGGAATTTCTGGAGAGCTTCCAGTTTTGTTGAAAATACTCGCACATTCGGTACTGTTCAAAACGAAGCTCATGCATGGGAAGCAGGTTATGCCCTGGGGCGTTTTCAGAGTTTGCTGAGCGATCTCAACCCAGATGAACTCCACGACACCCTGCTTGGTTTTCACATCACGCCACAATATTTGCAAACCTATGATGAAGTGATGAACAAGCCCCTTCGAAACAAGGCTTCAGCTGAGATTCGCTATTGCCACCGCATGATCGCAGAACGCTGGGAATGGGCATCGGTACTGGAAGATGCCAAAAATCAAGGGTTGCTGCAAGTTCGAATAATGCACGGAGATCCTAAAGTCGATAACATCATGATCTGCGATGAGACTGGGCAAGCTGTCAGCATCATTGATTTAGATACGGTCAAACCTGGGCTGGTGCAGTACGATATTGGTGATTGCCTGCGATCCAGCTGCAATCTACTTGGTGAAACTCCCTCAAATATTGATGAGGTACGCTTTGAAACTGATCTTGCGCAGGCGATCCTTGATGGATACACATCCGTTGGCAATAAATTTTTAACCCCCGACGACTATGCCTATATATATGACAGCATCCGCTTGCTTACCTTCGAATTGGGATTACGATTTTTTGCAGATTACTTGGCCGGGGATATTTACTACAAAGTGAAATACCCAGAGCATAATCTCGAACGCGCCATAACTCAGTTTAGATTGACAGAGAGCATTGAAACACAAGAAGCAACTATTCGCAAAATAATCGCTGATCTCAACCCCTATTTAAAATAATACCAATTGCGATATGAAGTGCCATGTATTGTTGTAGTCGAGATTTCATAATCTCGCTTCACGGGGTTTGGAAACCCCGGCTGCGATTCATGATTCTACAAGGCGCAATTGGTCTAATTTTGGATCGAATTGGCTAAAACTTGACGATTTTTGCTGTTAGCTGAAATTGTTGAATGCCCCAACTACAACACTAAGTATTTGCTCTAACCCTTGTGCAAGTGGCTCAGTTTCAATTAATTCGTTAGAAGTGTGTGCACCTTTGCCGCTCGTCAAACCTATGGTTACCGCAGGTAGGCCACGGCTAAGGGGAATATTGGCATCGGTGGAACCAATGCTCAAATGCACTTGAAGCCCTTGTTCGCTCAGCGCGGATTTTGCCAATTCTACCAGGGGGTGATCGGTTGGGATTTGGCCTGCTGGTCGTTGACCAATGATTTCAGTCTTCACTTGAACCCGAGGTTGATTGGCCTGTTCAACTAAGGCCTGGACATTGTTAATCAAAGTTTGGAGTGCTTCTGGATCCTCAGAGCGCAGATCAAGCTCCAAAGAGGCACCCGGCGCAATGGTGTTGACCGAAGTCCCCCCAGAGATCACGCCGACATTGAGCGTCGTGCGGGGATCTTTTGGCAAGTCAATCTTCCCCAATTTGGTAACCAGAGCGGCCAATTCATGGATGGCTGAAGGTTCTCCATAATCTGCCCAGGAATGCCCTCCATGAGTCTCAGCCGTAATACGATAACGCTGCACCCCTAATCCGCGATGATAAATCTGACCCAAGGCCATTCCTTCGATGATGATATAGGCAATTGGGGTGTCGCCGAATCGATCCACGACTGCTCGCATCCCTTTCAAATCCCCCAGACCTTCCTCACAGACGTTGGCAACCAGCCATAGATCACCGGGGAGTTCGATTTCCTGCTCTCGCAGCATCCACAATATTCCAAGTAAACCAGCCAAACCCAGGCTGTTATCGCCAATACCTGGAGCAATGATACGATGGGGTTCCCTCTTTACACTTAGATCAATCTCCATTGGGAAGACAGTGTCCGTGTGCGCAGAAAGAACAACCGGGCCACCATTATCTTTCCCAGGAAGTCGCGCATACACATTTCCCAAAGAATCGATCTCAACATCCTGCAACTTTTCCTCGCGGAAAAGATCGCGCATAAAAATTGCACGCTGCTCTTCTTGAAAAGTCGGCGCGGGGATTTGTTGAATTTGAATGGCGAGTTCGAGGACGCGTTGAGTAATATTCATTAGAGTTTGCGAGCGGATTGACGCAGCGAGTCGATCCGAGCCCGAGCCAAACCTGGTAATACTTCCAGGGCAAAGAAAATACCCGTGCCTTCTGAAACAATCGAAGCCGAGACATTACCATGCAGCACAGCTTCGAGTGGGTCATATGCACGCCGATACCCAGCCAAAAATCCGCCACAAAAAGCATCACCTACCCCAGTGGGGTTTGCCAACCGTGCAGGATAAGCAGGGATCTCCCAGCGCGCTTTGGAAGAGGCATTATAGAGTAATTGGCCTCGCTCTCCGCGTTTGATGACAACGAATTCACATCCATAAGTAGATAATGCTTCGGCCATTTCCCACAGATCATCAGTGCGACCTTCAAATAACGCTCGTAGATCATCTTCGGCTGGAAGAAATGCTGTCAATCCAGTGATCAGGCTGGGTACATCATTCCAGAATGTGGCATTCATGTAGCCTGGAGAAGGATCAAGTGTCACGGTGGTAGTACCCCCTTGACGCAGCATCGCCGGAATCAGGCTATGGGTCATATAATCCATAGGACACAGGTGCACAGCTGATGCATCCTGGTAAACCTCGGGGATGTCCCCTTGACGCAGCGATGTGGGAGTTAGTTCAGTCCTGCTGTTAAGCGCTTCGCTGGAATCCTTATATCCTAAAAGAGCCTTGGGGAACGGTTCACCTAACCTGGCAAAGTGAGTGACTGGGTCACCTTTGACTCGGGTGGCCTTATCGGCATAGACATAGAAATTTCTTACGTCGACAGCCTCTGGGAGCACATTCACCCCTCGGGTATCGAAGCCTCTTTGAGTGAGATCATCCAACCAGCGTTGAGGGTAATCTTCCCCCACTCGGGCGATTATGCCTGGGGGTGGTGCATCATCCCAAAGCTTCAGCCCCACAGCTGCATAGGGCACATTGCCTCCCAGCACATCAACCATGGGCTTGTCATCAGCCGTGATGAAAAAATCTCGGTACAATTCCCCTGCAAAAACAAATCGTGGTGTCTCAGTGGTCATAAAATACGTTATGCGTTGAACGTTGCACGTCTACCGTTCAAGATTGTACTCCACATTATTCTCTCTGATCCGACGAGCATTCGGCTGAGATTCAAGGTAAACCATAAAACGGTATATTTGACGAGAAGCCTTGTCGGCCAATTCGTAAGCTTCGTTGAATTGTTCCTGGGTTATGTATCCCTTGTCAAGCGCAATATACAATTGCGACCGAACTTCTCCTGCAGATGCCTTTGCTCTCCCCAAATAATTGATAAACAGCGCTTGCGTATGGCTTTCAAACCCTTCAGCAATATTGCTCATCACTGAGACTGATGCTCTACGTATCTGATCTTTCAATCCAAAATCCTTGGCAAAAGCGCTCAAATCAGCAAAATCATAAACTAGATTTGTCAACTGTCGAGCAGTTTGCCAGGCTTGAATTTCTTCAAAACGTGTAATCGCAACCATAATATCTGCCTGCATTGAGCTGAAGATTAAACGTTTAACGTTCAACTCTAGACTTTATACGTTTTTGCAGATTCTCCGGCCATTGTGAAATATCATCAGAAGGATAGATTTGCAACTCAGGACCGTTTTGATTTAGCAAGTCACTGGTAGAGCAATTAAGAATAGAACTTGCCGCCTGTAACCCCGTAGATGTGACCCCTGAAACACCGAAGTTAGAAGTGCTGGCTCCGCACATCAACAGGCCTTCAAATTCAGTTTGAGCGGGAAAAGCCCTGGGGCCGACTTGGCGGCGATTTTTCTCAATACCGTACAAACTTCCACGGGTGACATTGATATAGTGCTCATTGGTCAGAGGTGTGCCCAGGTTCCAGAAAACGATGTGGTCACTGATCCCGGGGACACGTTTCTCGATGGCTTTGAACATCTTCCAAGACAGGTCTTCCTTCAAACCCTGATACCCTGAAGATCGTTCCCCAGATTTTTCATGCGCCCATTTCTTGAAGGCGTCATAGCCAACAAAGGTAAAGGCCTCGCAAGTGTGGTGTCCGCTGTGCATCTTGGAGGGATCTTTTAGTGTGGTGGCCGTCATAAACATCATCGGGGGGTAATCTGCGGTGAGGGCGTTATCCGTGCGCCCTAGGCGGTAGAGCTCATCGATATCGTCGTGGTCGTAGAACCAGAAATTCCCTGAATCCAACCCCGCGGCACGCAGATCCATATCCACAGCGAAGAACAGGCTCAATGCCGATGTGGAATACTTCGTCTTATCTAATCTGCGGCGCAGCTTTTCGCTGATATGCTCACGACCGACCAATTTACCAAAAGTGACTTCAGGATCCGCGTTGCTGATGACATACTTCGAGCGGATTTCACTCCCATCTACCAGGCGCACACCGATGGCCCGATCCCCTTCCAGTAAAATTTGATCAACTTCAGTGTTAAGTCGGATTTCTCCGCCAGCCCGCTTTAGGGCACGTACAAAGGCGCGCGGGATGGCGAATCCACCCCCCAAAGGGAAGTATGCACCTTCAAAATAGTGGTGGGTAATCCCGGCATGCAAGAAAGATAACACTTCGGAAGGCGGCATACCATGATCCCCGGCCTGGCCGCACAGAATGGCCACCAACAGCGGATCAGAGACATGGTGCTCAATCAACTCCCGCCCCGACTTCATGGCCCAGCGCATCACCGAGGGGATCGCTGCCGCCTGTTCACCCCTTGTTCCCCGGGCAATGCTCTCTAGATTTTCTATCATATTGGCTACGGCTTCCATATAGCCATCGATGCCCGTGGCCTCGTGGGGAAAGCGTTCTTTCAAGCGATTGGCATAGTTATCGCGACCTTTGGGAATATCGAAGCGCTCTTCGCCAATGAACATGTGATCGTAGCCATCGGGGTTGATTTCGCAAAAAGCTAAATCCTGGGAAACACCCAAACCTTCGTATTTCCTGCGCAGCGATCCGCCTGGATGTAATCCACCCACATAGTGCACTCCCGGGCTAAAGCGATATCCTTCTAGCGTAAATGAGTGCGTCCACCCACCAGGCACTTCATGCTGCTCGCATACCAGCACTTTCATCCCCGCCTGAGCCAGGGGCACAGCAGCTGCTAACCCACCCGCGCCAGAACCGATGACGATGACATCATAGTCCACCATTTTGTCCTCCATTTATCAGAGCAGAACCATCGAGTACACATCTTCGGCAGCTACGGGATTAAACTCACCCCACCGCAAGTGCAGTTCAAACTCACCTATCTTTCCAATTTAATGGTCACATCCGTAGGGAGAGCAAGACCAGCTTCTATCTCAACAGCCTTTATAATCCCAGAAGGTACTGGACAGGCTGAGTGCGTACAATGCTTCATGCCCATCTCATAGATTTTTGGCATATTCCGACGGAAAGAGATTTCTTGATAAGGCTCAACCTGGGTTAATTCTTCTGCCAGACGATTAATCGCCTGACACTCACTCGCAATGTGAATGCTGCACATGGCACCATCCATGTTAGCTTCAACCTGTGTTCTAAACCCACAATTCCCGGCGAAAATTTCCGCTTTTGCCATTTTTACACTCCCGATACCAATAAAAAAATTGTCACCAATAACCAAAGATTGTACCAAAGACACTCACGATTTTGTTGATTTTCAAATTTGGGTGGATGAGGGAAGGGAGTTTATCCTTGTATTCGCACAAGGCGCGTTAGCTAACTTTGGACAACCAAAACAGCTCATTTCCTAAATTAAGTAGCAATCATCTCCGAATTATTTTTGTGCTTTCTCAAAAATTAGCGTATAGTAGAAAATGTTTCCAATCTTCTCTTTCAAACGAAAGTTCTGCACTTCTACTTTGCGCGTGAGAGTCGCTGCCCGAGGATAGTCGGGGTCTATTAATAACTCGCTAAAAACCAGCGTCCCCGTGGGTTTCAACACGCGATGGAATTCTCTCAAGGCCCGGGGGATATCGGGGATTTCGTTGATCACGGTGATCATATACACCAGGTCAAAGCTGTCATCATCGAAGGGTAGATCATAGGCGTCTGCCACTCGGGCATCGATGTTGGTGACTCTATCAGCCCCGATCCGGAGCTGGACACGCTCGATCATCTTGGGCTCGATATCGATGGTGACCAACGCTCCCTCAGGGCCAAGACGGCGGGCTGCTGCCATCGTGTAAGTGCCGTTTCCCGGGCCGACTTCCAGCACGCGCATTCCCGGTTCGATACCGTGACGAAAAGCGGTTTCATCGGGGGGTTGAATTTTTCGGCGCAAAGGGTTGTCGATGGCGTTAGCCATCCATTGGGGCATGGGGAATTTGTAGAAATGACGAATAATGCGGATAATGGTATGAAAAAGTAAGAGTGTTAAGGGGATAGCAAGAAGAATAGTTAGGATTCGCAGAAACATCATTTTTCTAAGATACTCCTTTCACAACATGCACCGATCACTCACCCATCAGAATCCATGATATTAGCTGCTCAGCGATAAACTGATATCCTGGAGGGTCTGGATGCCACACCCCAGAAGCATAAGCTGTTGGTAAATTGCCCGTTTCCCTAAAGGCCTCAAGTAAATTGAGATAGTCAATATCATTCTCCTCAAGAAATAAAGCAATTTCCCTGTTCATATCTTCCAGAGGATAGGACTGAAAGGTGCCCGAAAAAATTGGCAGCAAAACTACTTGAAAATCAATCCCTTGAAGTGCTAAGTCAGCTTGCATATTAAGAATCTTTTCGAAAACAACATCTTTATTTTTATTGAAAAAGTATTCATGGAAATCGCCCCCAATTACTTTGCGATACGCTTTTTCTGCAATATTTAAGAAGAAGCTCTTAGGTTTTTGGAAATAAAGGATTTTGTCACCAGAGGCTTGGGTGAAATCAAAATCATTCATGCACATGACATAGACCACATTGTCAGGAGAAAACTCCACTACCTTTGTCCTTATCATTTCGTAAATTTGGGGAGTGTTATAACCATCAATGCCAAAATTGAGACCTTGAACTGTGTAGGCTAATCCTAATTTACCTGCTTCCATATTAAACCGCTGAACAAAGGTGTCATCAAAATCAACACCTAACCCCAAAGTAACTGAGTCACCCGCAAAAGCGATACGTAACGTATCCTCTGGTTTTGTAGTCGATTCGTAATCGTAATCTCTAAATCCATATCGATTGGTTTTAATCCCTTCATTCTCCCCATAGGGGCGGTATTCCCACATCAATATTGGATTTGGTGAGGGAATAGTAATCTTGCCAAACCATCCCTGATTATCGAAATCTGATTTCCAACGATAATAGAGCAGTGAATTAACCAACTCAAATGCTCCAATAAATAGAATAGCAGAGATAATCGTACTTAACAGTATTAATCCGAACTTAGATTTAAAAGAAGAAATCATTGTAAAGACTCTTTAGGAAATTCTATTGGGGGTCAAGTACACCAGAAGTTATGGAAATTTCACGCTTTGAACAACTGCTCTGTTTTCGCGGCCATGATGAAATCGTTGCGATGCAGGCCTTTGACGAAATGCGTCCACCAGGTGACTTTGACACGTCCCCATTCTGTCAGCAGCGCCGGATGGTGATCGTATTCTTCGGCCAATTCCCCCACTTTGTTGGTAAACGCAATTGCCTGGACAAAGTTCTTGAATTTGAAGACGCGTTCCAATCGCTTGATACCATCAACTTCATTGACATCCCAATCGGGAATGAGTGAACCCAGTTCCTTGATTTCGATATCTGATAACGGCGGTTCCCCTTTTCGATACGCTTCGGCATTCAATTCAGCCAGGGAACGCATTGAAATCGCCTCTACATCTGGGAAATCTGGCGCAGGAAGCTGAATACAGAGACACCCAACTTGGCACCATCCCCAGCAGACATCTTGAGTCCCTCTTCTTCGTCGGCGCGTTGAATGAGCAGATAGGCGGTTCCTAGACCGGTCAGGGCACCAATGATGGCCCCGACAATCAAGATTTTGGTTTTCCAGTTATTATCAGATGGAATTTGTTGATTTGAGGTTGTCATAACTCATGAGATCCTTCACCAGGAATATCAATGTTTGTTTTTCGGGGAACGAATTCGTTTTTTACCCTTTGCCAGCCAGCGCCGGCACTCTTCACCCTCAAAGCCGGCTCGACGGCCTTATCAGCGGCCTTCTGGACACGATCCTGGATGCGATAGAAAAAGCCCTGTAGGGTGAAGAATTTCGGCGGCAGCCACTTCAGGAGGCTGTACATCCCATAAACCAGGCCGATTAACACTGCCAGAAGGATGAAGGCCATCACAAAAGTAGGTATGATCAAGAAGATCAATGACGCATCAGCAGCCTGGCTGACATTTCCTCCACCAGATGCAACAATTACAGTCCATACGGCCAATCCTACAATAACGATCAATCCCAAAATCAATGGAAAGGTGATCTGCCAGAAAGTTTCCTTACGATAAGTTTGCTTGGTAACGGGATTCCGAGATGGTTTTTGATCCTGCATAGCGATTGTATTGTAGCACAACTTACTCGGGAAAATCCCATATGAGGTTGAATTTATTGTGAAGTTCTCTTCTTATTAATCAACCCCACAATTAGACGGATAATAAAACCAAACACGAGCAAATAAAACCCATCTACCCAATCGATAACAAAGGCAAAAGCAGTAAGTAAGAAAAAAGGAATAGGCAACAGACTCCACATCCAATTTGTCTTTCGATAGGTTTGAACGACTTTTATTGACATTAAAAGTGGAAAAAGGATTAAAACGATGGTGACAATGACATCAAACATTTGGCATCCTTCATGGAAATTGCTTATGAAATATAGTTTCGAATCATTTCTTCAATGAGTAAACCGACCCAAAATAAGTTAAAGAATAAAACAAACAATTCACTAACCAAAGGAACTGCCGTTTTATTCTCACTAGAATAACGCGCTTCTGTAACAATGTGAGTAACTAACCCCATAAAAACAAATAAACCAATTAGCGCCCAGGCCAATGTCCAGGTCTCGATTTGGGGGATGAAATACAAGAGCACCCAACCCAAAAGGTATACAATCGAAAATAGATAAAGCAAATTCCCAAGCCAACCAAGGCGAATTCCCAGTCCGTATCCCCAAGCCAGTGAGGATACTAACCCCAATGTCAGTACTACCCATGGGAACCAGCCGCTACTTCCAAGATCAAACCAGTTCAACAAAGCTCCTGCCGATAAGGCTAGAATCAACAAGAGAATCAAATTCAAGGGTGCAACCCGTTTAAATATCTGCAAACTAATAAACAAGACCAGTGCGATGATTGCGGGCAGATACCACAAATCCAAGGGGATATGTTTTCCCAGATGATGGCCTAACATCGCAAGCAAAGCTGCGAGAAATAGAATGGGCAAACAGCGAACTACGAACTTGATGAAAGTCATTTCATTTCCTCTGTGGGATACTCTGTTTGGTATCGCCTGATAACTCCCCCTGATCGAGTCCCAACAAGCCGGCAAATATGACAACCACCTGACGTCGGATGCGAACGAGTATATTTAAGTCACGATCTTTGATGTGATACTCGTCTGGGTATTCTACTTCCAACTCAACCACAGCAGGGTTGGATAACCCCATGTTGTTGTTCTCGGCATAAGCCTGAACCTGGCTAGCTACCGATGTCTGCAAGGCTGGTGAAACCAGGGTGGCTCGGTGGTAATCCTTGAGCCAGGCATAGAAATCGCTGGGCATGGGTGTCGGTGTACATGGTGGAGGAGGTACATACTCAGGTGTTAGCAGATTATGCTCAGGAATTGGCGTACACAGATTTAGGGCTGCGGCTGTTTGGGCAACCACCACTTGCGTAACCATACGGTCGCCAACAACCCCTAACCCCGCCCTGGCAGCGGCATCGGCTGCGCGATTCAATTCATGTTTTTCAACCATCAAACGCGCCCCATCGATGATCACAGCCAAAAAAAACAAGACCACCAATAATAATATGGCAACCACAATCAGGATCTGGCCACGTTGTTCTAAGTTCATGGGTTTTGGTACTCCATCATGGTGACAGCTTTGCCTGAAACAGGGAAGTTGATACTGGGGAAGGCGAGTTGAATATCGTATAAAACAGTTACCGTCAGGGGTTCGCCGCGCGGCGCGGGGAAGGGCTGGTTGCGAGGGGCTTCATCTTGTTCTGGATCAATATCGATCTCAAGATTATCCAGGTTGAGTCCATAAGAAGCCCGGTGGATTGCGCCGATGATTTCCTCATCCCCCTGTTTAGGGTTGACAATCGTAGCCCCAGCCCGCGCGCCTTCCCAAGCTGCATTGGTAACTACAATTTGGGCGTGCATAATCACGCCGAAATCAATCAGGGCTACCATAAGCAGCAACAAAATCGGTAGTACTAATGCAAACTCAACCAGTGTCTGAGCGGGAACTACTCTTTTGGACGCGGATTGGCGCAGATTTACGCGCATCTTTTTCTTAGTCATTGACGCATAAAGAAATTGATGATTGGTGGGGCGAGATAAATCAGCAGCAGGCTCGGTAAGAAGAAAAAAACCAGCGCGGGGATGATGCGGATTGGCGCAGTCTGCGCCGCAGCCTGGGCACGCTGTCGGCGAGTGAGGCGCATCATCTTGGCCTGAATTCCCAATGTACGAGCCAGGGAAGTGCCTAGCTGTTCGGTCAGTTTGACAGCTTCAACAAAGTTTTGGATCTCGGGGGAGGGAGATCGACGCACAAATTCATCCAACGCTTCAGCACGCGAGAAACCTAGCTCAAGCTGAACCAGAATACGCCGCAGATCTTCACCCAGCGGACCTGGATACCTGGCGCAAACCCGCTGCAAGGCTGGTGTAAACCCTAGACCCGCTTGCACGGTAAAAGTGAGCAAATCCATGAAATCCGGGAGACTTTTAGCAATGGCGCGCGTGCGCCGGCGTATGCGCCAGCGCAAATAAAGATAGGGACTTCCAGCAATTGCGAGCATTAACATGAACCCAAATGCCATGCTCACGCCGCGCCACTGGTTTGCGGCCGCAACCGAAATGCCTGCTACGCCACCAAAGAGGCACACCAGCCACCAAAGCGCTCGATACTCTACAACATCCAGAGAAAATCCAGCCCAGTGCAGTTCCTTTTGCCCCACCCAGGCATCAAGAAATTGTGGCGGACGAACCGCCCCCAATGCTGTACGAAAAATTTGTTGCCATGAAGATCGTCGCTTCTCTGGCATTAGGTCAAATATCTGCTGCATTCGTATTCTCGCCGGATGGTCAAAAAGGACATCCAGTGATAATAGCAACACGAATACAAAACCGCCTAGTGTTAGCGCTAAAGCAATGCTGATGAACATAGTTATCTGTTAATCATCCAACATGATTGTCGTGATCGCTCGCCGAAAGGGCGCCCATGGCAAGCGAATTCGACGATTGTTGAAAATTTCAAGAATGTTACGAAAATCCGCTCCGGACTCGCACGGGGATGAAATCCCCATGCTATCTATCAACGCCCGATTAATCGGGCTTGGAAGCAAAGCAACCTAACCATATGTGCGTAACATGAGTAATTAATATTCAACCCGAACTAGGCGTGCCACAATCGCCGCACCAATGAGCTCAAGAATTCCAGCAACGATCAGTACAAGATTTCCTGCTGTTGTTTGAAAAAGGACATCAACATATCCCGGAAACATGGAAAGCACGCCGATCGACACCGGCACCAATAACGCAATCACAATGGCCGAAAGACGACCCTGGGATGTAAGTGTGCGCACTTCATTCTCCAACTCAACCCGCCCGCGGACAAAGGAGGCCATATCCCGCATCATTGCAGGCATATCCCCGCCAACCTGGCGTTGCAAAGTCAGGCCTTCAACCAAGAGGCGCACATCTTCGCTGGGGCGGCGTTGATACAACTCGCTCAGCGCATCATCCACAGAAAATCCCAGGGCAATTTGAGCCGATACCTGGGCCATCTCAGAAGCACTGGGCTCAAAGAGATTTGGAATGACGAAATTAATCGCCTGAGGTAACGAGAAACCAGCCTGGAGGGAGTCTGCTATCCGGTCGAGGACATCGGGAAATTGATCGCTAAATCGTCTGCGCTGGAGTCTGGCTCGCGTGAAGGTCAATACTGCCAAGGCAATCAAGGACAGAAATGCCCCAAAACCCCCTAACAGCACACTGCGAGTGGATAAATAGCCAACCAGGTATCCACCCAAAGCAGTAAATATAATGGCCACAAGAAAAATGGCCGGATGCGCGCCAAAACCGGCATCAGCCCAATAACTCATCAGCCCCCGCCCAATTGGATTTCGAAAAATAGGGGCAAGCAAACGGTCCAGCAGCGTGTCATTAGAGTGGCGCAAACGCTGCCACCAGGGTTGAGGTTTCGGCAATGCATCTCTTCTTGCCAGACGATCTCGCCATTCGCGAGCATAACCGCGACTTTGCCTTATTTCGATAAAGGGAACGATGAGTATAAACAACGTCAGCCCTCCTACGAGTGCGCTAATGAATCCATAGTGCTCTCGCGCCATATCGAACAAAGCCTGGCGGAACAGCCATGCGAAGGCAATCACCAACAAATAACCAATCAGCCCTAACCAACGAAACATAGATATCCCTGGTTATGCCCCCCGGCCCCCAATCCCTTCGACAGGATCAGGACAAGTCTGGGGGAGCAAATTCCCCCCAATCTTGGAGGGTCAGGGGGGGTAGATATCACCACTGTTGAACTATTCATCTAATTCAGCCTGGATAGATATGCCCGCTTTACGAATGGTTTCCAAACTTTGGGGTTGGTATCCAGTAGCCTGATATATCCCCAGGGCAAGACCTTCATCATCCATCCCTTGGCGCTCAAAGCGGAAAATCTCTTGAACTTTGACTTGAAGCTCTCCCCAACTTGAACCATCTTCACTAACGACTTCTGCAATCGAAATTATTTTGCGCCGCCCACCTGGCAAGCGCTCCTGCTGCAAGATGATATCGATAGCACTGGCGATCTGCTCTCTGATAGCCGGTTGGGGAAGTTCCAGGCTAGCCATCAGGATCATTGACTCCAGACGCCGGATAGCATCTTCGGGAGAATTTGCATGCACAGTGGTGAGAGAACCTGGGTGTCCAGTATTCATGGCTTGCAGCATGTCGAATGCCTCAGCGCCGCGCACCTCACCCACAATGATGCGGTCGGGTCTCATGCGCAAGGCATTTCGCACCAGTGTACGGATGGTAACTTCCCCCTTGCCTTCGATATTTTGCGGGCGTGCTTCCAGAGAAACAAGATTCTTAGCGATCAATTGCAACTCAGCAGTGTCCTCAATGGTAATGAGCCGTTCATGGTGAGGAATGCAGCGTGCCATAGCGTTTAGCGTGGATGTTTTCCCTGAACCTGTGCCCCCAGAGATGAGTATGTTCAAACGGGCGCGCACACAAGCCTGGATGAAACGCGCCATGCGATCATCTAATGTATCTAAAGAAACCAGGCGTTGCAACGTGAATGGTGTAGCTGAAAATCGCCGGATGGTCAATGATGGGGCACGTAACGCCAGCGGGGGGATGATGGCATTGACGCGCGAGCCATCAGGCAGACGGGCATCCACATAGGGGACGGATTCATCTACCCTGCGGCCCAAGGGTGCCACGATGCGCTCAATGACATGTAAGATGTGGCGGGCATCCCGAAAGGAGGCCTGTACTTGCTCTAGACGGCCGTCCCGTTCGATGAAGATCTCGTCCGGTGCATTGACCATAATCTCGGTGACTTCGGGATCGTGGAGATAAGGCTCAATCGGCCCCAAACCAAGAATGCGGTTGACGACTGAAGTGACCAATCCATCCTGCGTTTTACGGGTCAGGATCTCGCCTTCATCCTGGAGCAGTTTCCACACCATACGGGCTAAGGCATCACGCTCCACGGTTTTCACGATAGAGGCACTGGCGCCATTGCCTTGGGCCTGAATGCGTTCACTGGCCAGGCGGTGCAGACGGTCTTCTAGCGTAGGGAGGTTTCCGTTATTCATAGGACTCTGATTCACGCAGATTGGTATGATTTTTATTTTTTCTGAATTAGTCAATGGAAGGTTAAACAAATCAGCCCCCTAACCCCCCAACCTTGGGGGGAACTGAACTATGATTCTCCCCCCAGAATTTTTGGGGGGGCAGAAGGAGAATAAACTTCATTTGGTGTTTGTTCAATCTATTCCTGACTATTACAATTTTTATAAGTTTTTCTCTACTATTTCACCGTTGTAAGTGCTCAGCCAAAGATCGGATTTACCAAAAAAAGGGGGGGACGAGATTACCTAAGCACTATTAAAACGGTCGCTGTAATCCCAATTTCGCGAACGTTTGGCGACCTTGAGCACGGTTTTCGATAAACTTCGCAAAGCCCGTCCCAAGCCCCTTCTTTGCCTGAGCGCGCAGGGCTGACCGTAGCTGACGTTAGCCCAGACCGCGCTCTGATCTACCGGTAGAATGGCATAGAGCCTCCTTTCGAAATGGGCCTCGATTTCCTTGGGGCTGACCGGTGCGCCGCGTCCGTATTGGTTGAGCACGAGACCAAGCGGCCTTTCATGCTTGGAGAGTGAGTTCAGATAACTTTGCGTAGCCCGCAATGCAGGCGCATCGGGTGTGATCAAGACCAGGGCAATATCGACCAGATGGAAAGCAGACACATTGATGACTCCCATCCCGGTAGGGACATCCAACAGGGTCACGGCGTATTCCTGGCGAAAGGCGCTCAACAAGGCTTCAAGCGAATCTCTGGTGATCTTCACCTGATCATCAGGGACTTCTGGGCAGGCCAGAAGATGCAGCCCAGACTCATGTTTTGTGGTGGCCAGGTTGATATGCTGCGGGGTGAGCTCCTCCGCTACGAGCAATAAATCTGACCAACTGCGTTCGGGTTCCAAGTCCAGGAGCAGATCGGCTGACCCCAAACCGGCATTGAGATCGATCAATGCCGTGGGGAACTGATGCCCTCCGGCGAAGACCGCCCCCAGATTGCTAGCCACCAGGCTCTTGCCTACACCACCCTTTGCTGAGAAGACTCCCAGGACGACGCCCATGGCTAACTCCCCGCCGGGCGCAGCAGCACCAGCAACTTAAATTCATTGGCATGGGCGTACAAAATCGACAAGGCCTCCTGGTCATCGACTGCCAGTATATAAGCACTGCCCTCACCCCCATGGGGCAGGGCCACGACCAGCACTTCGGTGGCGATATACCCAGCTTCATCGGCCGGGTTGCCGGGCTGCACCGCGGCGATCTCAAGGCTGTCGCCTTCGGCCAGATCAGGCGGGGTGGCTACGAACCACGCCTCCGGGATGCTGATACACCAATACCCAGACGGACAGCGCTGCGCAACGGGTCCACCGGTATCGCCCAGCAGCTTACCGGGCAGGATCACCTCGCCGGCCACCAGGGGGTAGAGCGTCACCCGCCCTACGACCTGTTCGATAAAACTGTAATGCAGCGGCGGCACGGCCTCGCCGGGCACATTGCGCTCCACCAGCATTTCAGCAGTGATGGCCTCCCCCATGGGGATCTCCTGGTTAGCGAAGACGGCCTTGGTGAGTACCTCTGGCTGGGCAGCGCGCTGCTGCATGAAGAACTGGAAAACCAGCACGCCAAACAAGACCGCCAGAAAGAAGGCGATCAGCAGGTAGAACTGCGTGCGCCGACGGACAGCGGCCTGCCAGTCAGGGGTGGTTAGGGGGGAGCGAGGGGGCATGGTTGGATTTCAGTCAGATTGCTCATCATTCAATATCCAACTGTCACCCTTTCTTTGATATCCGTATTCACCAGCATTCTTGATCATCCATTGCATTTGCTGAATAGCAATTGAAGGATCGGCATTCCAATCATCCACCTGTTTACTCAATTGCGCGTCGTGGTTTATATTTATGAAATCAACACGCGGAATTCCCATTTCCATTTTTATTTTCAGCGCTTCAATATAAACGATTGCTGGATCAATTCCCGCCTGATCAAGAATGTTTATGACTTCTGGCCCTGCATCAATGAAAAAACCACCATAGTCCAGAGCATTTTGAATGCAATCATTGGGCCTGCCCAACACAAGTCTGTCTCCCGAACTACGGATAGATTCTGTTGCTATTGTTCGTACTATGGCAGCCATTTCTTTTCTTTTTTTGTTATTCATAGTCAGTACATCCTTTTATTATCACAGTATTTTCATAGTTTTTGCGGCATAGCTGCAAATCTTGGTCATGGCAGTAAAAGAGCGCTGAAACTCAGCATTGCTCAGGTCACCAGCAAATAACCCCGGCTTCAGTGGCAACACAACAGCCTCAGTTACGCAGGCTGTAAATGACTGCCTAACGGCGGCGATGGTGGAGCGGTTGGGTATGAGAATGCTACTTACCTTCTTTTTTCCTTCTAAGCTTTTCTTTCATAAACTTTCCCTGTAACAGAGTGTCCAAATATTTTGTCTCCTCCGATGGCGTGTTCCAATATAGGTCATATTGTTCATCGAAACTTAGCCCCTCAAAGCGATGTCGAATTTCTTCCGGATCTACAGTCCATAACCTAAAATGAGCAGGCCAATTGGAAAAATCTCCCTGCAGAAAAGGTTTACAATACTCTATTACCTGCTTTGCTCGCAACTCAAGTTCTGCAACAATGAGCCTCTCCACATGGGCGTCCGACAAGCGCGTTGGCCCATCTGCACCAAACTGAAATGCTACTAACCCAACATCTTTTCCTGAGAATCTTTCCTTTGTGATAATTTGCTCCAGCCCTTCTTTTCGTGGAGATATTGAGATATCCAACTCATAACGGTAGTAAAAGATTGATATTCTACATCTCTCAGATCTATAGTGATGTTCTCGACTATCATTCGATTCATATACAAATCCATATTCATCAATTAAGAAATCATAATTTTCACGAATACAAGAAACAAACTTGGATTCTTCGATATCTTTAAAATAACTCATATGTTGACATCCTTTTATTTGCGGGCAAAACCTTCTATAGTAAGCCTATTTCCATCTAGATCAAATATATTCTGATACTTGCTCATCAAATACAAATACTCGTTCATGGTTACGCTGGTTTCAACTCCCATAACTGTTGAAATTCCGCGTGCTTGATAGCCCACGGAATTCGCTAAATCAATCAGGCCTTCATTCAAATATCCCGAATAGCTGTCATAGCTATGGAGTGAAATCCCATTCAAGCTTGTATTCCCACTCATAAACTCATATATATCAAACTGCCGCCCCAAATACATAGTATCATTTAACCAAAATTCTTGGCCTTGAGGGGTTTTGAAATATTCTAGCAATGCATCCAGTTTGGCTTCTGGCAAATCGTCCAATCCATATCCGTTGCTAAATAGATCTCTAAGTACATATTTGTTTAACATTCCTGGAGGCGACTCAAGTTTTCTAAATATACTTGCATCTAGATATGCTTTTCTAATCTCTGCCGTCGTCGAATAACCATAACGAGATTTATAAATTTCCAATATCTGGATTTCTGATCGACTGCTCTGTTGTAATAGTGTAAAAATTTCGGTATTTGATAATCCTGGACGAGTAAGCTTATTAGTAGCTATGCCAACCCCAGTTGTCAAACCAAAGAATAATCCTAATGCAATTTGCAATGGATCATCGTTCGCGATACCTTGGTTGATCTCACGTGCAAACATGATACCATCACTAATTTCATCAGCTTGGGTGATCAATGATGATAGCTTCTGTGCTCGGGCAACATCATATCCCACAATTGGCATAATTCTTCTAAAATCCTGTACTCGCTGATGACGCAAGAAACGCAAAACATCATCCCAAGATCCTCGAACTGCTTGAGATATACTACCACTAGCGCCACGGGTGAACAGAGATGTTCCCACTGCTCGTAATGCAGATTTTCCACCTTGATATAATACATGACCGCCTCTTGCTATTCCTAAAAAGGGAATAAGCCCAACAGTTCCGCCAGCGACGCGCAGCCAGTCTTTCTCCTTCATCCCATATCGAATATCTCCCAGTGCTCCAAAACTAATAAGATTGAATAAACCAAAAGCCGCTTCTGCTGATGCCCCCAAACGATGGGAAAACCGTTTCTCAGTTAATACACGCAAACTGTGATGGCTAGTGTGCGCAATAGCCTCATTGATGGCCATTAATGTAGATGCATATATCAATCGGGCCGTGTTTGAACTAAACGCCTTTCGCGTCGTATCTAATATGCCCATACTTGCGAAATTTAATGCATTGAAGAAGGTGTTTCCAACCAAATGCCAGTGATTTTTAATTCCTTGTGGTAGAGGTTCCAATCCAACCATAGCTCTTGATCTTGATTGCTGGTGAACTATACCAATCGACTGAATTGTGCTAGCAAATAGAGATGCAACAGCTTGTTGTGATCTCGAAGTAAGAGTATTATTGCGATTCGCAATTGCTATGATCTTTTTCTCGTTTTGTTTATTTTGTCGTCCCGTATTGATCAGCTTGGACTGCAACCAGTCAACAGGGTGTAACCAGAAAGACGGCACTGCAACTGTTTGCACATTACGCGTCGCTGCGTCTATCTCCAGCAGTTGGTTCGGATTTTGCACCCAATTGGCATAGTTTTGCGTGGGTCTGCGGAATTTATCTCTGACCCATTGACCAGCAGACTGATCGAATTTCTGCCACAGGCTGGCAGTGTCTATCACCGCATTCTGCCACCAACTCCTCTCTCTTCTGGCAATGACCTCTGCTGTATTGGCCATATCCACCGATTTCCAACTGGCCAGCGAATTTGCCATTGCCATTCTTTGCTGCCTCTCCAATAGATTTGTACCCCTTAAAAGTTCATCTTGCGACAGCATATCAAACAAATCAGGCAAATTGGCTACGGCTTTCTGGCGGCGATCCTGCTCTCTTTGTTGGGCTGGCTGCTTAGCTAACAAACCCAATCCGGCAAATAATTCTTCTCGAGGTAGCTTGACAAACAGCCCTGGCAGGTTCTCGACAGCATGCTGACGCCGCGCTTGCTCTACTTGCTGATTAGCTGTTATACCAAACCCAGCCTGGAGTTCATCTTTAGGGAGTTTCGCCATTAAAGTCGGCAGGTTTTCTTTAGCGTTCTGATACCGTTCCTGTTCCATTTGCTGTGCCCGAAATTTCGAGGCAATGCGAGCATTGTGGATGATGGCACGCGCCTGTTTAATATCCATGTTGGGATCCCCGCCCACCGCTGCAATTTGTGCGCGCACTTCGGCATCGCCTAAATCGCCAGCGAAAACAGAAGCGCCAGGTGTATTGACAGCTTGCGTTGCCTGGCTTGCTTGCACGTTAGCTGCAGATTTAGGTTGGCTGATAGGTGGATTCGAAGCAACTGAATTGGCATTCCCACCATTCGTTCCTTTCACACTCCCAGCATTGAGACTTGTCCCAGCGGATTGAGATCGCTGATTACGTTTCAGCGCAGCCACCCGCTCCTGCTCCGCCTGGGCGGCTCGGGCAGCAGCTTGGCGCTCGGCCGCTAACGCTGCTGCGGCTCTCTGATTTGCTGCTTCTGCTGCAGCATTGCGAGCTGCCTCCTCAGTTGCTTTTCGTTGTGCTTCTGCCTCTGCTTCTCGCTTGAGACGCGCTACCCGCTCCTGCTCCGCCTGGGCAGCTCGGGCAGCGGCCTGGCGCTCGGCCGCTAACGCCGCTGCGGCTCTCCAGCTTGGCCTCGGATCCGGTTCCTGTTCGCGTTTCTCCGGTTTGGAGGGGGGTTTGGATATTGTTTTTACAACCGACCTGGGTTTTGAAAACCTCGATTTTCCGGCCCGGCTGACCCTGGCCCTCAGATCTGACAGTCTAATCCCACCCCCAATGCCCAAACGCTTAGGGTTTGACAAAAAGCGGCGCATCAAGTCTATCATCATAGCAATGCGCCTCTTGATCACTTCCAGCTCAATTATTCTGCGTAAAGCCAATTGGCGTACCAACGGTTGAATGAGCCTCGCTTGCGCCCTTTGCACAGCACTGCGCGCCTTGGCGACCAGTGCTGCACCACGCTTCTTAGCCTGTTTGATCTGACTCAGCTTCTGCCGACGGGCGGCTGCCAGATCGCCGCTAGCCTTGCCAACCAGTTCGCGCCCGCGTTGCCGGGACTTTTCCAGCAATCGGGCAGCCTTGGCTTGAGTTCGTTTGAGTTTACTCCTGGCTTGGCTGATAAGACGGTTAGCGCGCGCCTGGGTTGACCCCATCAAGCGATTTGCCCGGCCCTGCGCTTTAACTACATCCCGCTGGGCATCGGTCACCAGTCGGTTACCTCGCCCTCGCTTATAAAACCAATAGTTACTGGTTCGACGGTATACTGCTCTGCTGAAATTACCCTGCGCACCGGACATCTTGCGATTGCGCCAACGGGCCGAGGAGTTCCTGGAACGACGGTGCTCTCTGCTAACATTCCGTTGTGCGCCCGCTACCAGCCGGTTCCCGCGCCCTCGCCGGCGGCCAAAAATTTTTGTCCACTTGCCCCATCTGCCGCTGCGACGCCATACCCGGCGTGAATAATACTTCCCCCTTCTGTACGCCTGCCTGAGTCGATGATTAGCCGATTGAGTCAAGCCCCGCCCGCGACGTACCGCATTGCTCAGCCAGGACCCCGCCGTACTGCGCGCCTGATTCAGTTTACGATTTGCAGTTCGCACCCATGCAGCCCCCTGGCTGCGCGCCTGAGCGAGCATCACCTTGGCCCTGTTCTGCGCCTGGGCATACTCTCTGCGCGCCTGTGCCACTGTCCTGTCACCACGCTGACGCGCCTGTTGCTGATAGATTTCTGAGTGTCTTTGTGACTGAACTAACGCGCTCTGTGCCCGGAAAACCAACCTGTGGCCGCTAGCTTCGGCGCTCGAAACCAGATCCCGGGACTGTTTTTCGGCTTGCACAACTTCAGCGCGTTTGCGGTGTAGTTGATCAGCGGCCATTTTTTGCTCTTTTGCTGAAGGGAACGCTTGCGAACGCCAGGTGACCAATCCACTCGCGCGCTGCACAGGTTTCTTCCTCTTCTGGCGCACCGCATTGGGTCGTTTATGCCTACTCAGCTTCCCCGGTACGGGTCGACCCTCTCCCGTAGGCCAGGCACGACTGCCAGGCCTGCGGAGCTGCTGAGCTTTCTCAAGGTTGCGCACTCGCGGGCTTCGACCCCGCGAGCGCTTCACCAGCGGAACTCCGCCCCCTTTGGGACGCAGCACTTGCAATAAGCCTTGCTGCTGCTTCGATAGGTTCGAGAACATCACCGTCATCGCTGATAAAGCACTGAACATCCCCATCACTGGCAGCATGGGGTCCGCTTTCTTCACCAGTGCTTCTCGTTGGGTTATCATACCCGAGTACCCCTGCCAACTCCAATGCACCATGAATTCAGCCGTTGGCACTGTGATTCTGCCTCTAGCAGGGTCGTTGTAACTCACCCATTGACCATCTTCTGAGATCCCGGTAACGGTCACAAAGTGTCCTGGCTTCCCTTCACCATTTACACCCAGCGATACAACTACCGGACGGCCTAACGCTAGTTGATTTTGAATTTGCCCCAACGTCCAATCATGGAAACTATATGAACCAGCATAACCTTTCTGTCGAGCTACATAGGCCAACTCTTCCACGCCTGTACCCCACTCGTGCAACAGACTCCCATCTTTGAGTGCAGTTAAAAGCTCTTCTGATCTTGGCGCAGCTTCTTGACCTTCATCCAATGCCAGGTAATCCATCACCATACCCAACGCCTGCACACCACAGGATACATCCAAGGGATCTTGAACGCGCATCGGTACTGCCAGGGAGCTTTCCATCAAAGGGGCCTCAATAACCATTTGTTCAGCAACATTCATCAATGGGGGTGTTTCCGATGACACCGACACACCTAGAGATTGCTGCTGTACACCCCCAGTAATTTCAATTTCAGAAAGCTGCCCTTCTGTCGGATCTGGATCAGGATTCACCCCAGTGATAATCGGCCCAGTGATACGGCCTCCAGGATTGGCCGGGGGCAGTTCTTCTTCTGCCCAAACTTTTCCCGGTATCGCGAAAACAAAAATCAATAGAATTACACTTAAAAATTGCTTTGATTTCCCAATCATCTCAGGCTCCTTCCAGTCTTTGACAGTTTCAAGAATCCAACAAAAAGAACATTACACAGGCTCATAAGTCTGCTCAAAAATATCTGGTTTGCAAGGATAGCACTCACCCTGAACCCCCTTGATAATCCAATCTCCTTTGGATGCAATGTGTTCTCCTTCAAGCGTTTTGATGATTACTTGTTCTTTTTCTGGATCAAAATATAAGTTTCGTTGTGCAACAAAGTCGATTAGAATTGCCAAGTTTTTTCTTGTGGCATCAAATTGAATTGCTTCAATAACAACTGGTTTTTTTCTAAACTTATTTATCATTTTCAAATTCCTCACAAATTGACCTGAAAAAATATTTATGAACGGCCTAATCAAGGAAATATCATCATATCCATTATATTATATTTTGCAACTTTTATATACTGCATTTGTAATTTTTAAGATTATTGCATGTTTATCAAAAATAAATAATTGATATTGACATTTGTCGTTCCTCCATCTACACTTTATATATGCTTGCCCGAGTATTTTCCTGCGCTGTAATCGGATTGAACGGAGTGGTCGTCGAAGTCGAGGTCGATACCATGAGTGGCTTACCCAAAACTACCATCGTCGGCCTGCCCGATGCCGCCGTACAGGAAAGCCGCGAACGCGTCGAATCGGC
Organism: uncultured Anaerolineales bacterium; assembly: GCA_964419495.1. GTDB lineage: Bacteria > Chloroflexota > Anaerolineae > Anaerolineales > UBA11858 > NIOZ-UU35. The sequence goes on along the minus strand of CAYQQX010000008.1, from coordinate 903 downwards.
GGTCAAAAACTCGGGGTTTATGTTTCCCCGCAAACGGGTGACGGTCAACCTGGCCCCAGCCACGGTGCGCAAAGCTGGTCCGGTCTACGATCTACCTATCGCGATAGGGATCCTGATCGCCACTGCCCAACTTCCTTTTCAAGCCTTGAATGATGCCCTGGTAATTGGAGAACTTTCTCTGGATGGAAGTGTGCGTCACGTGCGCGGAGTGTTACCTATGGCCGCATTAGCCCGCGCAGAGGGGTATCAGCAAATATTTGTTCCCGAAGCAGATGCACCAGAAGCTGCGTTGATCCCTGACCTTGAGGTGATTCCTGTACCCTCACTGGCGAGGCTGTATGACCACCTGACAGGTGGGACTGTGTTATCCCCGGACATAGACTCTGCTTCCGAGGGTTTGACCAATGGCATTCCCATCACTGACTTCAAAGAGATCAAAGGTCAGGAGCAGGTTAAACGCGCCCTGGAAGTCACCGCATCAGGGTCCCACAACCTGTTGATGATTGGCCCACCGGGATCAGGCAAAACCTTACTAGCGCGAGCCATGCCGGGGGTTCTGCCCCATATGACCATCGATGAAGCGCTGGATGTTACCCGCATCTATTCCATCGCCGACCAATTGCCTTCGGATGTACCCATGATCCAACAGCGACCCTTTCGGGCCCCGCACCATACTATCTCCCATGCCGGGCTGGTGGGCGGTGGCAACTGGCCTACCCCAGGCGAAATCTCACTGGCTCATCGCGGCGTGCTCTTCCTGGATGAATTCCCCGAGTTCGGCAGCCGTGTCTTAGAAGTCATGCGTCAACCCCTGGAGGACAAACAAGTCACTATCTCACGCGCCCAAGGTTCACTGACATTTCCAGCCAATTTCCAACTAATCGCCGCCATGAACCCCTGTCC